>JAYUOP010000240.1:0-6431 GCA_043760745.1 Hyphomicrobiales bacterium | reverse complement strand
CGCGTGCTGCGCGATCTTCCCAATGAATTGGCCGACTATAAAGGCATGACAATTTTTAGACCTATGACAGTCGAATGGCTTTCGAAATATGATGACGGCCAGCCCACGAGTTCTGGGATTTTTCCGGATTAAAACAACAAGGGATAAAATATGACACGGGTTGCAATTATTGGGGCGGGACCTTCAGGCATGGCCGCCATGCGGGCTTTTCAGTCGGCGGCAAAAAAGAAAAATGAGATTCCTGAAATCGTTTGCTTTGAAAAGCAAAGCGATTGGGGTGGTCTTTGGAATTACACATGGCGCACAGGCCTTGATGAGCATGGCGAGCCGGTTCACGGTTCCATGTATCGTTACCTCTGGTCGAACGGACCAAAGGAATGCCTCGAATTTGCTGACTATTCGTTTGAAGAGCATTTCGGCAAAGCAATCCCATCTTATCCGCCGCGCGCTGTGCTGTGGGATTACATCAAAGGCCGGGTGGTGAAAGCCAAGGTGCGGAAATGGGTTCGCTTCAATACACCTGTGCGCATGGTGGAATGGGATAAGAAAAAGAAACTGTTTAATGTGACAGCCCATGACCGCGTTAAAGATGTGATGTACACGGAGCAGTTCGACCAAGTGATCGTAGCGTCCGGCCATTTCTCGACACCACATGTTCCAGAGTTTGACGGCATTCAAACGTTCGGCGGGCGGGTTATGCATGCGCATGATTTCAGGGATGCGCTTGAGTTTAAAGGCAAAGATGTTTTGATTGTTGGCCGCTCTTATTCCGCTGAAGATATTGGATCGCAATGCTGGAAATATGGCGCAAAGTCGGTCACCGCCACTTACCGCTCAAAACCCATGGGATTTACTTGGCCGAAGGGCTTTGAAGAGCGGCCTTTGTTACAAAAACTTGAAGGCAAGACGGCGCATTTCAAAGATGGATCAACCAAGGAAATCGATGCTATTATTTTATGCACCGGCTATCAACATCACTTCCCGTTCTTGCCAGAAGAGTTGCGTTTAAAAACCACAAACCGCTTGTGGCCGCTTGGACTTTATAAAGGTGTTGTATGGGAAGCTAATCCGAAGTTACATTTCATCGGCATGCAGGATCAATTTTACACCTTCAACATGTTTGACTCGCAAGCCTGGTTTGTGCGCGATGTGATCTTGGGTAAAATCAAATTACCCAAGGCGGAAGTCATGGCTAAGGATTCCATGGCATGGCGTAAACGGGAAGAAAAGCTTGCCGATGCTGAGCAAATGATTTGGTATCAAGGCGACTATGTGAAAGATTTGATCAGCGCTACTGATTATCCTTCCTTTGACGTTGAAGGCACCAATAAAACTTTCATGGATTGGGAGCACGACAAGGCCGCTGACATTATGGGCTATCGGAATAAATCCTATCGGTCATTGATGACCGGAACAATGTCGCCAAAGCATCATACGCCGTGGCTCAAGGCTATGGATGATACGATGGAGACATATCTAAAAGTAGAGTGAAGCTCTGTGCCTCTCCCGCTCGCGGGAGAGGATGCCGCTTTGGCGGCAAGTGAGGGAACTAACTCCTTGGCTTTAACTTCTCTGGATCGTAATGGGCAAATTTTACGATTTTAGCGGGAAGGCGTTTTTGGTGGCCATCGAGTTTGCCGATTTCGACTTCGGTGCCGAGCTCAGAATTCAGTACATCGACCCGGGCAAGTGCAATATTTTTACCAAGGATTGGTGACCGCATTGAACTGGTGACGACACCTATTTGCGCGCGGCCAATGTGGATGCAATCACCATGGCCCACCGCTTCATTTGAATCAATTTCAAGTCCCACCAATTTGCGGCGCGGATGATCTTTGCGCTGTTGTAAGGCGGCCTTGCCAATGAAATCATCCAGTTTGGTTTTGAGTGGAACGGTAAAGCCGATGCCTGCTTCAAAGGGATCGGTTTCAGAATCAAATTCATAATGCGCGAAGATTAATCCGGCCTCGATGCGGACCATATCAAGGGCTTCAAGCCCCATAGGAACAAGACCATATTTCTGACCAGCGGTCCACACCGCATCGAAAACGACACCTGCATCTTTTGGATGGCAAAAGATTTCATAACCTAATTCACCAGTGTAGCCAGTTCGCGAAACGACAACAGGCGCACCTTCAAAATGGCCGATCCGCGCTACCGCGAATTTGAACCATTCGAGTTCGCCGATGGTTGGTTGGGCTGCTGCCGTCCAAATGATTTCCTTCATGAGTTCGCGGCTGTTTGGTCCTTGCACGGCGATATTATGAAGTTGATCCGTTGAGGACCTGACCCAAGCTTTATAACCCATTTTTTCCGCTTGCTCGCGGAGCCATTGGCCGGAATAATCATCGCCACCAATCCAGCGGAAATTATTGGGCCCTAAACGAAACACCGTGCCGTCATCAATCATGCCACCATTTTCATAGCACATCGCCGTGTAAACCACTTGGCCGGTACTCAGTTTTCGAATGTCGCGGGTAACACAATATTGCAAAAGATTTTCTGCATCAGGACCCGTCACTTCAAATTTGCGTAAAGGGGATAAATCAAGGATTACGCATTTTTCGCGTGCGGCCCAATATTCGGCAATGGCGCCTTCACTATGAAACCGATTGGGAAGCCAATAGCCGCGATACTCACCAAAGTTTCTCGTGTGCTCAGCAAACTTGGCATGAAAGCTGGTTTCTTTGGTCAAGGTGGATTCGGCTTCAGGTGTTGAGCGGTATGACATGGCGCGGGAAAACTTCTCTTTTGCGGCGTAGGTACGAACGTGAATATCGGTTGGGTCCCAAGCATTGGCAGCATCAATATCATCGGGGCATGATGAGCTGACACAGACAATGTCGGTTAAAGCGCGCATCAACACATAATCGCCCGCTCTGGACCAGGGTTCATCAAGATAGAGCTGGTTATTGCGATCAATGTTGGTGTTGTAGAAAAAATTGATGGCTTCCCAACCTTTGCGCGGGGCCACACCAAATGGCGCTAAAGCATAATTGAAATTGTCCGTGCAATTCACATGGCCGGGATAGCCCATGTCATCATAGTAGCGGGAGTTGCATGCAGTGGCGAAGGCATCGTGACGGCCGACCGTGTCTTGAATGACCTCAACGAGGGGTTCGAAATCACGGTCAAAAGCTTTGGCTGGGAGACCAGGTGTAGGATAACTGCGGCCTAGCAAAGTGCGTGTTACAGTTGAATCTAATGCCAGGTCCATACCTTTGTCGAGCTTGCGGGCGGACATGGCCTGAAAGTCCGTACACTGACGACCGGAAACATCAATGATCTGAATATATTCCCCGGCTTTTACGAGATAGGCATTAGCGGATGCGGCTTTCACCCGAATATCGTGGAGCGGGTCCGCTAATGGATCAGGTAAAGCTTCAATGTATTTTCGGGTTGGGTTTGCTCTTGTAATGCGAAGTTCAATGTCAGTTACCGAATCATGGGCGTCTGGACGCATTGCAACGCCGGGGGCCGCTAGAATTAACAGGCCATCTTGATCAACGGTGAATTCAGCATTTGCGCCAGCAAGGCCGCCAAACAAGCGACAGGATTTTGCATTGCGCAAATCGATATTGCGTTGCTTCAATAAGCGGCGGGTTCTTAAAGCATCGGATGAGGATTGTTCGAGTAGTGACATAAGTCCCTCGCCCACGCCATCTGATTTTACACCTAAAGCATTGATTATAAAACGTGAACTCGAGTCACAGAACATGAGTTCACAGACTTGGCCACCTTCAAGATCAGTGAGTTTCAATAGATCGCCTGTATAAACAGGAACAATAACTGCCCCCATTCCGCGCACGATGTAACGCTCGTTATTGGCGAAAGGGTTGCGACTTCCAGGCCGCAAAATGCGGCTAGGTGACGGTGAATTGCGATTTTGAGCAACGAATTGAGTCATGATGCAGGGATTATTCCACAGTTTTGCTTGACCGTCGATATAATGTCATTCAACAATTGTTCCTGAGAAGGTGTGAGACTGGCGATAGAACCAGCGGCCCCTGTCTTGTCACTATGGGACATTTGGAGGGAACTAATATGTCATCGGAAAAGAACTCGGGCGAACTCGTCCGCGCATTGGATTGGAAGGGCGCCTTCTGGGTGGCAGCTGGCGTTCCGCCGCTCGTACTCTTCTCAATCGGGGGTATTGCTGGCGTTGCCGGAAAGCTCGCTTTCGTCGTCTGGATCATCTCAATGATCATGGGCTTTTTGCAGTCATTCACCTACGCTGAAATGGCCGGCATGTTTAGCAACAAGTCGGGAGGTGCATCAGTTTACGGTGCTACGGCATGGTTGCGTTATTCAAAATTTATTGCACCACTTTCGGTGTGGTGTAACTGGTTTGCATGGAGCCCGGTGCTCTCACTGGGATGCGCCATTGCGGCGGGATATATTCTCAACGCATTATTCCCCATTCCATTGTTCCTCGAAACTTCGCCTTTGGTTTTGGCGTGGCTTGCGGACCCTGCGAATGCTGGCAAAGTAGCTGCTGATGCGATTGCTGCAGTAACTGCTGCAGGAACGCCGGCCATTCGCAGCTGGGAAATGCTAAGCATTAACATTCCCGGTCTTGGTGCATTGCATTTTAATGCGACCTTCTTGATCGGTGCGGCCTTGATGTTGCTGATGTTAGCTATTCAGCATCGTGGCATTGCCTCCACCGCGAAAGCACAAAAACTATTAGCATTGGTTGTATTGATCCCATTGTTCTTGGTTGGCCTTGTGCCAATTCTAACGGGCGCTATTGATACGATGAACGTCACTGGCCTTGTGCCACCAACTGCCGCTTACTCTGGCGTTGATGGTACATGGAGCAATGGCGGCTGGACGTTGTTCCTTGGCGCGCTTTACATCGCTGCATGGTCTACTTACGGCTTTGAAACTGCAGTCTGCTACACCAGCGAATTGAAGAACCCAAAGACGGATACGTTTAAAGCGATTATCTATTCTGGATTGCTATGTTGCGTATTCTTCTTCCTCATTCCATTCGCTTTCCAAGGTGTGCTTGGACAGTCTGGCATGTTGGCCACAGGTATTGTCGATGGCACCGGCATTGCTGCGGCGCTTGGCAATATGTTGGGTGGTAATCCAGTCATAACTCAAGTCTTTGTGATCTTGATGATCCTCGCACTTTTCTTAGCTATCATGACGGCAATGGCTGGTTCATCGCGCACCCTGTATCAGGGTTCAAAAGATGGCTGGTTGCCGAAGTATCTCAGCGGCGTCAACGCCAATGGCGCACCAACGAAAGCAATGTGGACGGATTTTGCGTTTAACTTGTTCTTGCTGGCATTAGCATCTGACGTTGCTGGCTATTTCTTCGTGCTCGCGATTTCGAATGTTGGCTATATCATCTTTAACTTTCTTAACCTCAACGCAGGTTGGATCCACCGTGTGGATTCAGGCCACGTTGCGCGTCCATGGAAGGCCCCAACGGTCTTGATCGGAATCAACACCGTACTCGCATTTGTAAACGCTCTGTTCCTTGGCGCTGGCGCTAAGGTTTGGGGTTACTCAAACGCACTGTGGTTTGGCTTGATTTTTGCCGCTTTGATTATCCCGGTGTTCTACTATCGGCATTACATCCAAGATGGCGGAAAGTTCCCGGCTGGAGCACTTTCGGCTCTCGGCCTGAAAGATGGCGATATGGGCGAGCGCAAAGCTGGCATGTGGCCTTATCTGACGCTCATTGCTGGTGCGATCGTTGTGCTGGTTGCGAACGCTGTGTTCCAACTTCCAGCCTAAATCTAAAATAAGTAATCTGCCGCTGCTCCAAATAGGAGTGGCGGCATTTTTTATGCGCGGGTGTTTTGGATGTCTACTTGCGTGTTTCCTAGGGCTGCCATTGCGGTGGCGAAGATGCCCTTGTAATCAAGTCCGGCCTTGGCATACATCACTTCTGGTTTGGCTTGTTCAGTGAACTCATCAGGCAATGTCAAAGAGCGTATGATAAGGCCGCGATCCAACAGACCATCTTTGGCCAGAAAATGCAGAACCTGCGCGCCAAAACCACCCGCCGCACCCTCTTCAACAACAATCAAAACTTCATGATTGCGTGCCAAACGGCGGATCAAGTCTTGGTCCAATGGTTTGGCAAAACGGGCGTCCGCCACCGAGGTTGAAAGTCCTGCTGCGTCCAATTCGCCGGCGGCAAGTAAACAATCAGCAAGGCGGGTCCCGAAAGACAGAAGTGCAATCTTGGTTCCTTCTTTCACCATGCGTCCCTTGCCAATTTCAAGCATTGATCCGCGCTCGGGCAAATCTACGCCAACGCCATCGCCTCTCGGAAAGCGGAAAGAAATCGGGCCTTCATCGTAAGCTGCAGCGGTGCGTACCATATGTTTCAGCTCTGCTTCATCGCTTGCCGCCATGACCACAAAGCCAGGAAGTGCACTGAGGAAACCAATATCAAAAGCGCCACAATG
>JAYUOP010000239.1:0-6448 GCA_043760745.1 Hyphomicrobiales bacterium | reverse complement strand
ATTGGAAGCCATCGAAACAGAATACGATCCAAACGGCGCAAGGTTTGTGCAAACACCTTGGTCGCGTGATGGCGGCAAGGGCGGCGGTGGCGTCATGTCCATGATGCACGGTCAAGTTTTTGAAAAAGTCGGCGTCCATTGCTCGACAGTTTTTGGCGAGTTTTCACCGGAGTTTCGCAAACAAATTCCCGGCGCTGAAGAGAACCCTGAGTTCTGGGCAAGTGGCATTTCACTCATTGCTCACCCTCGAAATCCAAATGTTCCAGCCGTTCATATGAACACCCGCATGGTGGTTACATCGAAATCTTGGTTTGGCGGCGGCGGGGATTTAACCCCGGTTTTGGATCGCAGGCGCACCCAAGTTGATCAAGACACCCTCGACTTTCACGCTGCTTTCAAAGCGAGCTGTGAGCGCCACGCGGTTGCAGACTATGATCGCTATAAGAAATGGTGTGATGATTACTTTCACTTAGCGCATCGCAATGAACCCCGCGGTATCGGCGGTATATTTTTTGATTATTTGGACTCCGGCGATAAATCAGCAGATTTCGCATTCGTCCAAGACGTTGGCCGCACTTTCTTGTCAACTTACCCGGAACTGGTCCGCCGCAACTTGCATAAGCCGTGGACCCCTGAAGATCGCGAAGAGCAATTGGTCAGGCGCGGAAGATATGTGGAATTTAATCTTTTATATGATCGCGGGACCTTGTTTGGTTTGAAAACTGGCGGCAATGTAAATTCAATTCTGTCGTCTATGCCACCCCTCGTGAAGTGGCCCTAAAGGAACTAAAATGGATTTGCGCAACGGCTTCGATATCAAACGCTATATTCGCACGATTCCGGATTATCCAAAACCGGGCATCATGTTTCGCGATATCACAACCCTGCTCTCCGACCTTCACGGCTTTCGCGCGGCGGTTGATGAACTGGCGTGGCCGTTCTTGGCGGGTAAGATTGACTATGTGGCAGGCATCGAAGCGCGCGGCTTTATTTTAGGAGGTGCGGTTGCCCACACGCTTGGTCGCGGCTTTATTCCCATTCGCAAAAAAGGCAAACTCCCTTCGCGCGTAATCGGTCAAGAATACGCGCTGGAATATGGCGTGGACACCATTGAAATTCACGCTGACGCCATCAAAAAAGGCGACCGTATTTTGTTGATTGATGATCTCATTGCTACTGGCGGAACTGCCGGTGCAGCTATTGACCTGATCCGCAAATCCGGTGGCGAAGTTGTTGCCGCTGCATTCGTGATTGATCTTCCCGAATTAGGCGGCGCTGCAAAACTTAAAGAAAAAGGGGTTAAGACCCACACACTCGTTTCATTTGACGGGCATTAGAGCGGTTAACACCTTACTTTCAAAACTAAAAACCAACACGCCATCCTGATTAAACCCCTCGCCGAGTGCAAAAAGTAATCCCCATTGCGGACGCGAAACCAGATTGCGTTTGCTGTTCACCGTGATGCGATAGGTGATCGTGTCGCCAGGATAAACCGGTCGCAACCACCGCATATTTTCAAATCCGGGCGATGCGCCCAGCTCTGGCAGTGACTTTCCTGCCGTCGTTAATGCCACACGAGCAGCTGTGTTCGACGCCACGTAACAATTCATCCACCCGGCCGCCGTGTGCCAACCGCTAGCGGAAAGCTTGCCAAATGGTCCAATCGCGGCAGCCGCATTATCGAGGTGAAAAGGTTGCGGATCGAACTTCACAGCAAATTCCAAAATCGCTTCACGCGTGAAAGTGTATTTGCCAAGCTCGACCACACGACTAATTTCTATTTCTTCCAAATACAGCCCTAACATGGCCAGAGCACCTTCATAAAAATCGTCGCGACCATTTCTGTCTTTTGAATTTGGTGTTGATCAAAAAGCTTTACCCGAACGCCAAAAATTCCCATCTCTGGTCGCTTCGATGAAACCCGCGCCGCTTCGATCGTGAGCGATCCTGATAAAATGTCGCCCGGGAAAACCGGCTTCAACCATCTCATTTCTTGGATATGATTTGACCCCATGCTTTCGGTTTTATTCAGCCAACTATCGACAATCATGCGCATCAAAATAGCGCTGACATGCCATCCGCTGGCCGCCAATCCTCCGAGTACGGAAGACTTTGCCGCCGCTTCATCTAAGTGAAAATCTTGAGGATCAAACTCTTGTGCGAAAGCGATGATTGCGTCGCGTGTCACCGAATATGCTGCGAGTGAAATGACCTCACCCACTTTGAAATCTTCAAAGTGTTTGAGATCGCTCTTCATGATTTAATTCGCAAACCGGAAATGCATGACGTCGCCATCATCGACCACATATTCTTTACCTTCCAACCGGAACTTGCCGGCAGTCTTGCAACCCGATTCACCATTGTTTGCGATGTAATCCGCATACGCAATGGTTTCTGAACGAATGAAGCCTTTTTCAAAATCGGTATGAATAACCCCAGCAGCGGCAGGCGCTTTAGTACCTTGCGTAATCGTCCAAGCGCGCGCTTCTTTTGGTCCAACTGTGAAATAAGTAAGCAAGCCAAGCAGCGCATAACCTTCACGAATGACGCGATTCAACCCCGGCTCAATCAAGCCCACAGCATCAAGATAATCCTTCTGATCGGCTTGTGGCAAAATCGCAATTTCGGATTCAATCTTGGCCGAAACTACAACCGCCTTATTGCCTTCTAACGCTGCAAAAGCCTTAACGCGTTCGGAGAATTCATTGCCCTTATCAGCAGCGCTCTCTTCAACGTTACACACATAAAGCACTGGCTTTGACGACAACAAACCAAGCCCACGGAAAATCATTTCTTCATCGGCGATGCGTTGAACCAATCGCGCTGGCTTTCCTTCGCGCAACAAAACCAGTGCACGCATCATAAGATCAGCCAATTCTTTTTGATCTTTATCGCCTTGCTTGCCCTTTTTCTCAGCAGCAGGTTGCCGCTTTTCCAGCGAATCTAAATCCGCCAACATCAATTCTGTTTCGATCACTTCAATATCGGAAACCGGATCAATCTTGCCCGACACATGCGTAATGTCGCCATCTTCAAAACACCGCACCACATGCGCAATCGCATCGGTTTCGCGAATGTTAGCTAGGAACTGATTGCCCAGTCCTTCGCCCTTCGAAGCGCCCTTCACGAGGCCCGCGATGTCAACAAAGGTCAACCTGGTTGGAATAATTTGTGCTGAGCCTGCAATTGCCGCCAACTTATCCAAGCGTTCATCCGGCACGCCAACATCGCCGACATTGGGCTCAATTGTGCAAAATGGATAATTCGCCGCCTGCGCCGCCGACGTTTGCGTCAACGCATTAAACATAGTGGATTTACCAACATTCGGAAGACCAACAATACCGCACTTAAAACCCATAATTTATTCTTCCTTTTTCGCTGTTTTCGGCGGTGCCGGATGCAGCGCTAAATGTACTTTACTTTGAAAATTACTTTCCTCCCCTGCGACCAGCAGAGGAAGTTGTGTCGCCACCGCATCAAGCAAAAGCTCCAACCATGCTTTATCCGACTTCGCAAAATCACTCAAAACATGATTGTGAACTTGCGCCTTATCACCGGGATGACCAATGCCGAGACGAACGCGAACAAAATGTGGACCACCATGGGCGATCATTGACCGAATGCCGTTATGGCCAGCCGCCCCGCCACCAAGCTTGACGCGAACTTTGCCCGCTTCTAAATCAAGCTCATCGTAGAAAACGATAATTTGTGCGGGATCAATATTGTGAAACCGTGCTGCCTCGCCAACCGCGCGGCCACTTTCATTCATGAATGTCTGGGGCTTCATCACCAGCACCTTTTCAGCGCCAATAAAACCTTCCGACACTTCCGATTGAAATTTCTTACGCCACGGCGAAAAGCTATGGCGGCGAACGATTTCGTCCACCGCCATAAAGCCGATATTGTGTCGGTTCCCGGCATATTTGGAGCCCGGATTTCCAAGGCCCACAATTAACAACATGCCAGTTGCTCCCGTTTAAAAGAAGTTTACTTCTTCTTTGCAGCAGGTTTTGCAGCTGGAGCCGCAGCACCCTTGGCAGGAGCCGCAGCCTTCGCAGGAGCAGCCTTAGCAGCAGCAGGATTCTTCTGCGCAGAAGCTGGAACCTCGCCACCAACTGGTGCGTTCGGATCAACTTCTTCCTTAGCTTGTTGCGTCAACACACAAAGCGTTACGTCATCACGCGCAACCGAAGTCACACGGTCAGGAAGCTTAATGTTCGACAAATGGATCGATTGGTTCACTTGCATACCAGCAAGGTCAACAATGACCGCGTCTGGAATAAAGTCAGCCGGGCAATAAAGGTTTACCGTGTGGGATACGATGTTCAACACGCCACCAGCCTTGATGCCGGGTGCTGTATCTTGGTTCTTAAAGTGAACCGGAATAAGAACCGCAATCCGCGAATCCTTACCAAGGCGCAAGAAATCCACATGCGTGATGAAATCACGAACCGGTTCAAATTGAATATCGCGGGGAATAGCGCGAATGGTTTTGCCATCAACGGTTACGTCGACCAAAGTCGCCAGGAAGCGACCGGTGTTAACGTGTGGTTCAAGCTCACGATAGGTGAGGTTCACCATTTGTGGCTCTTGTTTGTCACCATAGATGACGGCTGGAACGAGACCTTCGCGACGAACTGCGCGGGAGGCCCCCTTGCCTGCCCGGCCACGAACTGTGGCCTTAAGCTGCACGATTTTAGACATATGTATTCTCCAAATTAAGTTCTATCCATG
The DNA here is from genome assembly GCA_043760745.1 of Hyphomicrobiales bacterium. Classification (GTDB taxonomy): domain Bacteria; phylum Pseudomonadota; class Alphaproteobacteria; order Rhizobiales; family Aestuariivirgaceae; genus Aestuariivirga. The sequence continues at coordinate 1,714 of JAYUOP010000239.1, read as the reverse complement.
CAGCAGCCTGCCTCCAGGGGTGTCCGCCACCACTGCAAAGATTGGCTGCCTATAGAGGAGGCAGATAAAAGGCGCAAGTAAATTGCCTTAAGCGCGGCGCATGTGTTAGGCGATCACTTATGAATAACTTCGATCTCATTATCATCGGCGCGGGCGCTGCTGGCCTGATGTGCGCATTGACCGCCGGCCAGCGCGGCAAACGGGTTTTATTGCTGGATCATAATGTGCAAGTGGGATCAAAAATTCTAATTTCTGGTGGCGGGCGTTGTAACTTTACCAATAAAGTCGTCACACCGCAAAACTTCCTCTCGCAAAACCCGCATTTCTGCCGCTCAGCCTTGAGCCAGTATACACCTGCTGATTTCATCGCCTTGGTCGAGAAGCATCACATCGCTTATCACGAAAAAACCCTTGGCCAATTATTCTGCGATGGTTCAGCCAAACAAATCGTCGCCATGCTTTTGGCTGAATGTGCGGCAGGAAATGTGGACGTCCGCGCTAGTGTGAAAATTACCGATGTCCAAAAATCGGAAGACTTTTCTGTTGAAACCAGCGCTGGCACTTTCACAGCCGCTGCTCTCGTTCTGGCCACAGGCGGCATTTCCATCCCGAAAATGGGTGCCACAGGATTTAGCTATGAAGTCGCAAAGAAGTTTGGCTTGAATGTCATAACCCCTACCCCCGGCCTTGTGCCTTTGCGCGCCAAACCACAAGAAGTGCAGAGTTACATTGATCTTGCAGGCGTGGCCGTGAATGCTATCGTCTCCGCAGGGAAAATCGCATTTGCCGAAAACATACTCTTCACCCATCGTGGACTCTCGGGACCGGCTATTCTGCAAATCTCATCTTACCTCCAGCGTGGCCAAGCCATTCATGTCGATTTGGCACCGGGCAATGATGTGGTCGCACATTTAAAAATGCGGAAACACGAGCGCCCCAAAACTGAACTCAAAACAATTTTGAGCGAATTGATCCCAGCCCGCTTTGCCCAAACATTTGCGATTGAAGCCACCATGGAAAAACTCACCCCAAATGATTTCATCGCATTGGCACAAAAATTAAAAAACTGGACAATGACCCCAGCGGAAACCGAAGGCTTCGCCAAAGCGGAAGTCACCTTGGGCGGCGTAGACACCAAAGCGCTGTCTTCAAAAACCATGGAATCTAAAACAGTTCCCGGACTGTATGTAATCGGCGAAGCAGTCGACGTTACCGGCTGGCTCGGCGGTTATAACTTCCAATGGGCTTGGGCGAGTGGATTTGTGGCGGGGATGGCCGTTTAGCTCAAGGTCCCTCACCTGCCCGACTTCGTCGAGCGTCCACACCCTGCAAGCGGGCGAGGTAACAATCACTTCTCCCGCCTGCGGGAGAAGGTGGCGTGAAACGCCGGATGAGGGCCTTCCCCTCACTCAAACAAGCTTGAAACCGACTCTTCTCTTGACGTCCGCCCAATGGCTTCACCCAACAACGAGGCAATATTAATAACGCGAATGTTGCGGGCAACTTTCACGGCCTCAGTTGGTTGTATAGAATCTGTGATGACCAAATTCTTCAACTTTGATCCCGTGATCCGCGAAACTGCACCGCCAGACAACACACCATGCGTGATGTAAGCGGTCACGTCTTTGGCACCCTGCTGCAGAAGTGCGTCTGCTGCGTTGCAAAGTGTGCCGCCTGAATCCACAATATCGTCGATCAATACGCAAGATTTGCC
>JAYUOP010000238.1:0-2640 GCA_043760745.1 Hyphomicrobiales bacterium | reverse complement strand
GCCGTAAACCAAGGGCCATATTTCATACCCTTCGTCGACTTTCAACCAAACCTAGATGCATGGCGCATCATTCAATCTGCCGATCCATTTTGCGATGGCTATGCAATTATGCGCCAACTTGGTTTGTTGGTTCATAACTCTTTTGCATTCATTGTTTCACCGTTCGTCACAATCGCGCCGATGGAACCACAAATCTGCAAAATCTATTTGGCATTCACAAACTCTCTCGTCATCGGCATCGCCTCAACGCTTCTGTGTGTCACCATCGGAAGTTTGGCCGCCTATGCTTTGGCGCGGATCGAATACAAACCAAAATTTGGTAACATCATGATGTTCGTCATCCTGTCGTTGCTGATGATTATTGCCTCAATCGTATTCGGTGTGAAATGGTATTTCACCGCTGGAGTTGCCCTAGCATTATTCTTCCTTCTCGCGCGAACCTTGGGCAAACACTTCAAAGCAACCTTAGGCAATGGCGATATTTTATTCTGGATCATCTCTCAGCGTATTTTGCCGCCCATCGTTGTCATCATTCCTGTTTACATGATGTTCCAAGCTGTAGGCCTGCTCGATACGCATCTGGGATTGATCATTATTTACGCCGTTGGAAATCTGCCAATCGTCGTGTGGCTAATGCATGATTTCTTTGCAGGCTTGCCCATTGAACTTGAAGAGTCAGCGCAGCTTGATGGTGCAACACGCTTTGGCATTTTCTGGGATATTGTTTTGCCGCTCACCCGTCCCGGCCTTGCCGCCGTGACATTGCTCACGTTGATTTTGAATTGGAATGAATATTTGTTCGTGGTGTTCCTCTCAACATCAAAAGCCCAAACCATGCCCATGGTCGTTGCCGCCAAGAACGCGGGCGAGAAGGGCGTGCTGTGGTGGGAAATGTGCGCCGTTATCGTGGTGATGATCATTCCGGTTATTATCGCTGCGATCATTTTACAAAGATTTATTGCCAAGGGCGTGCTCCTTGGCGCTGTCAAAGGTTAAACACATGCTTTCTCAAAAATCCGGCGTTCCAGTCTCTTTCGATAAGGTGCAAAAATCGTTCGGAGCCGTGCGCGTGCTTGAAGAGTTGAACTTGCAAGTTCAGCCAGGCGAATTCTTGGTGCTGCTCGGTGCATCAGGCTCCGGCAAAACCACAGCATTGCGCATTTTGTCCGGCCTCGAAACTGCCACCGAAGGCCGCGTGCGCATTGGTGACCGCGATGTGACAAATGTTCTGCCCAAATACCGCGACATCTCAATGGTGTTTCAATCTTATGCGCTTTATCCACATAAGACCGTGGGTGAAAATATTGGCTTCCCACTCAAAGTGCGCAAAGTAAATCCAGCCGAGCGCGAAGTTGCGGTGCGCGAAGCGGCGGCGCAAGTTCAGCTTGAAACTCTTCTGCATCGTTATCCGCGCGAACTTTCTGGCGGGCAAAAACAACGCGTGGCATTGGCCCGCGCCATCATCCGCAGGCCTTCAGTGTTTTTGATGGATGAGCCATTGTCCAACCTAGATGCCAAGTTGCGCGGCCATATGCGCGCAGAACTCAAATTCATGCAGCAATCATTGGGCATCACCACAATCTATGTGACCCATGATCAAGTTGAAGCAATGACGCTCGCTCACCGTGTGGCCATTCTTGAAAAAGGTGTTTTGCAACAGCTGGCCACCCCATCAGAAATTTACAACAATCCCGCCAATCTTTTCGTCGCACAGTTTATTGGCTCTCCGCCTATGAATATCATCAAGGGCTCGCTTGAAGGCGATACATTCTTGGCTCATGACTCTAAAATCAAAACCCCCATGAAGGGCAAAGTGGCCACCGCAGTTCTGGGCGTGCGCCCCGAAGATTGCAGCGTGGTTGCGCCCACAAAAGGTGCCATCAAAGGCACGGTCTATACAACTGAGCTGATTGGTGACCACACATTAGTTCCACTCAAGATCGACAAAGATTTTGTAGCCGTCAAAGCCGATAAAAATTTCACCGCCAAACCCGGCGAGATTGCGGGTGTAGCATTTGCGAAAGAAAATCTTTTTGTGTTTGATGCGGCGAGTGGTGTGAGGGTGCGGTAAAAGCTGGCAGGTTGTTCGTTAAAACCTAAACCCTTATCCCACGTCATTCCCGCGAAAGCGGGAATCTCTGTTTGCTAACCAAAAACACAGATGCCCGCTTTCGCGGGCATGACGGTTAGTAATGATATCTCATTCAAAATTAAACGGATTTCAACAACGCCCGATTTTGCTTCAGCGCTTTACGCATCCAAGGCACATCGGGCGCGTCCCAATTTGGTTCGTTGCCGCACACAAGGTCAAAGAACGCAATTGCCGAAGCGGGGCTTTCCAGTGTGTTTTCTTTAAACGTATCCCAAAACGCTGGATCGTCCGATGGCCCGCCATGGTCAGGCTCAGTCTCACCCATCTCGCGGAGGATGGCACCCGCAACTGAAAGGCAAAAGCTGGTATAAGCATAACCCTCGGGCCAGCGCGCTAATCCTTCGTCGGTCGAAGTGGAAACGACTGCCCCCTCGCCAACAGGGCGCGGCTGGGTTTTCAAGGGGGCTGCGGCCACCAATTCTTTTAACATCAAGCCTGCAGCAAAAATCACGAAATCATGCCGGTTCGTATCAGCAAGATATTTCGTT
>JAYUOP010000237.1:0-17852 GCA_043760745.1 Hyphomicrobiales bacterium | reverse complement strand
AAACCGAATACAATGGTGAAGTAGCCAAGATCAAAGCTATGGTGGAAGCCAAAGCCGTTACTTGGGACGTGATCGACGTTGACACTGCAACCGGTTTGCAAGGTTGTGCGGAAGGCGCACTCGAAGTTATCGATTGGGGCAAACTTGGCCTTGATAAATCAAAGTTCATTGGTGGTGATCTTTTGGATTGCGCCGTGCCAAACATCGTTTACGGCACCGTATTTGCCTATGATACTTCAAAGTTGGCCGCTGGCCCAACAACTATCAACGACTTGTTCGATCTTGCCAAGTTCCCTGGCAAGCGCGGCCTTTGGAAAAATCCAACGGTTAACCTTGAGTGGGCATTGTTAGCTTCCGGCGTTCCGGCTGCTGATCTTTACAAAGTATTGGGTACACCTGAAGGCGTTGATAAGGCATTTGCCAAACTCGATACTATCAAGGCAGATATCGTTTGGTGGGAAGCCGGCGCACAAGCGCCACAGCTTTTGGCCGACGGTCAAGTTGTGATGACTTCCGCTTGGAATGGTCGCGTTCAAGCGGCAATTGACAAAGACAAGAAGCCATTCAAGATCGTTTGGGATAGCCAAGGTTTGGATTGGGATTGGTGGTCAATCACCAAGGGAACGCCAAAGATGGAAGAAGCTTACCGCTTCATTTCTTTCGCTTCGCAACCCGGCCCGATGGCCGAGCAAACCAAGCACATTGCTTATGGTCCAGCCAACGTGGATGCAATTCCATCAGTTGACCCAGCTGTTTTGCCGAACTTGCCGACAGCACCTGACAATTTGAAGACCGCCTTTAATGTTGACCCACAATTCTGGGCCGACAATGGCGATCAACTGAAAGAACGCTTCAACGCTTGGGTTGCGAAGTAAGCTTCGGTTTTTCTACGCGTTTAGCGGGAGGGGGTTAAAACTCCTCCCGTGTTTGTTTAGCGCCCCTTGGGCGGATTGTTTACGATGACAACCACAACTAATCTTGACTCAGATGTAATGCGCACTGCCGATGGGACGCCGCTGAAACAGCGTTTGCGCCAAAGCTTGCGCCGGGACCAGCTGAAGGCGCTGGGGCTCATCGCGCCATTATTCTTATTTATTGTCGTGAGTTTTCTCATCCCGATTTTAATGATGATTTCTAACGCGGTTTATGATCCTGATGTGAAAGAGAATATGCCGTTGACTGTGGCAGCGCTGGAAACTTGGGATGGTGCCACCCTTCCCGACGAAACGGCTTTTGCGGCTTTTGCTGCAGACATGAAGGCGGCACATAAATCAAAGCAGGCGGCCCTGATCGGCAAGCGCTTGAATTATGAAGTGCCGACGCTCAAATCTAAAGTGACGGTTACCGCCCGCAAGCTCGATAAAATTACTGACGGACCCTGGAAGGAAGCTGTAATCGCACTCGATCCTGTCTGGGGCGATGTTGCGACATGGGCTACGATTAAGCGGGCTTCGAATACCTACACGCCATTTTATTTATTAAACGTTTTAGATTTGAAACAAGCACCGGACGGATCAGTGGTTGCTGTTGACCCAAACCGCGCCATCTATAAACAGATTTTAGTGCGTACACTGACGATTAGTTTGATGGTCACTTTGTTAACTTTAGTTTTGGGATATCCCGTTGCCTTTATGCTGGCTACTTTACCGCAAAAGACGGCAAGTCTGCTGATGATATTGGTGCTCTTGCCATTTTGGACCTCACTTTTGGTACGCACTACTGCTTGGTCCATTTTGCTGCAAGATGGTGGTGTGGTGACGCAGTTTATGGGGCTGATTGGGTTGACGTGGTTGCTTAATACGCTTGGTCTTTTAGTTGGTGAACCGGAGCTTTACAAAACTCGTTTTGCGACAATTCTGGCGATGACCCATATTCAATTGCCATTTACGCTTTTGCCGATTTACTCGGTGATGAAAACCATCTCGCCCAATTATATGCGGGCGGCAAAATCATTGGGTGCAAAACCGGCTTACGCATTCGTGCGGGTTTATATGCCGCAAACTTTGCCGGGTGTTGCGGCGGGGTGTTTGCTGACTTTTATTCTGTGCTTGGGTTACTACATCACGCCTGCGTTGGTCGGTGGACCGGCCGATAATATGGTGTCCGGATTTATTGATAGTGCGATGAACTCAGAGGGCAATTGGGGCAAGGCTTCCGCACTTGGCGCTGTCTTGTTAACGGCTACGCTCATTCTCTATTATGTCTACAACCGCCTCATCGGCATTGATAATATAAAGTTGGGATAGGACCATGGCTATTCCATCTTATGCAACGACATCTGAGCGTATTGGCTATTGGGCACTACGGTTCTTTGTCGGCGCGGTGCTGTTATTTTTGATTGCACCGATTCTTGCGATTATGCCGCTGTCTTTCAATTCTGAAACGTTTTTTAGTTATCCCATGCCGGGGTTTTCGCTGAAATGGTATCATGAGTTTTTCACCAATCCGCGCTGGCAGAATGCTTTACGGCTTAGTGTTATTTTAGCTTTAGCCACAACGGTTTTGGCCACCACTTTAGGAACGCTTGCGGCACTTGGTTTATCACGATCAAACATTCCAGCGCGCGGCGCCATTATGGCTATTCTGATTTCGCCGATGATTGTGCCAGTGATTATTGCGGCACTTGGTATGTTTTTCTTTTATGCACGGATTGGCCTTACCGGTAAAATGATCGGGTTGATCTTAGCACATACGGCGTTAGCAACGCCCTTTGTGGTTATTACGGTTACGGCAACGCTATCTAGCTTTGATCGCACACTCATGCGGGCAGGCGAAAGCCTGGGCGCTTCGCCGCAGTATACTTTTTACAAAGTCGTGATGCCGTTGATTTTACCGGGCATGATTTCTGGAGCGCTGTTTGCTTTTGTCACCTCATTTGATGAAGTGATTGTCATTATCTTTATTGCGGGCCCGGAGCAAAACACGCTGCCACGACAAATGTTTTCGGGGATCCGGGAATTAATCTCCCCAACCATTACGGCTGCCGCAAGTGTGTTGATTGTTTTTTCAACAGCGATGCTGCTCGTGGTCGAAATGCTCAGGCGGCGTGGCGAAAAATTGCGCGGCGTTCGCCCGAGTTAATTTTTTAACGCGCTGATTTTCTGCTCAAGGCGACAAAGTCGATGACTTCTTCTTGGTCAGCATAAGTGCGCAATGCGATGCTTGCGGCGCGAAGATTATTGGCATTGATTTGGCGCGTTGCTTCATTTGACACTTCGGCCAAAGTTTGGATTGAGTTAAATAGGCGGCCGATTGGAGCTTGTTCTGCCAATGACTTTACTTTCCAAAGTGCGGCACTGCAGGCACCCACTAAGGTGTCTTCGGTGCTGAACGAAAATTCTTCAATCATATTTGCATTGGTCGCCATTACTCACACTCCACTCACTATAAACACGATGGGAGCACGATGCCGTAACAGCGTTAATGGCGAGTTAAGCGGCTTGTCACCGGTGGCAGCTACTGGCTATATGACAGCTGAATTGTAATTTTTCGTCGAGGATTCTATGGCCGGCCATTCCCAATATAAAAATATTATGCACCGCAAAGGCAGGCAGGATAAACTGCGCTCGAACGCATTTGCGAAATTGGGCCGCGAAATTACGGTGGCCACGCGGGCAGGATTGCCTGATCCGGCAATGAATTCACGTTTGCGATTGGCGGTGCAAAACGCCCGCGCTGGCAATATGCCGTGGGATACGATTGACCGCGCCATTAAAAAAGCATCTGGAGCCGACGCAGAAAACTATGATCCGGTGCGTTATGAGGGCTATGGTCCGGGTGGGGTTGCCGTCGTTGTTGAAGCTTTGACTAATAATCGCAATCGCACGGCTAGCAATGTGCGGGCGATTTTCACCAAGTTTGGCAATTTGGGCGAAACCGGGTCCGTGAGCTTCATGTTCGCCAAGGTTGGCGAGATCACTTATCCCGCTGCGAAAGCAAGTGCGGATGCGATGATGGAAGCCGCGATTGAAGCGGGGGCTGATGATGCGGTGGTTGATGACGAAGCCCACACTATTATCTGCGCATTCGAGTCCATCGGTGAAGTTTCGCAAGTGTTGGCGGCAAAATTTGGCGATGCAACGAGTGTCAAAATTATCTGGAAACCGAATGTCATGACCGCGATTGATTTTGGCAAAGCTGAAAGCTTGATCAGAATGCTTGATGCTTTGGATGATGATGACGATGTGCAAACCGTTTTCAATAATGCGGATATTCCAGAAGATGTCATGGCGCGCCTGAGTGAATAAGGTTCGGATCATTGGAATTGATCCGGGCCTTCGCAATACAGGCTGGGGCGTGATCGAGACCGAAGGGTCGAAGCTTACATATATTGCCGATGGCAGTGTTCATTCGGAAGCGGATGCGGAATTGGCTACGCGATTACTGCAAATCCATTCGCAATTGGTGGCGGTCATTGCCGAATATCACCCCGATGAAGCGGCAATTGAAGAAACCTTTGTGAACAAGGATGCGCGGGCGACTTTGAAGCTTGGCCAAGCGCGCGGTGCTGCCATGCTAGCACCGGCAATGGCGGGGCTGCCGGTTGCGGAATATGCACCAAACACGGTCAAGAAATCTGTGGTGGGCGCGGGGCATGCGGAGAAGGAACAGGTCAAGCATATGGTGAAATTGTTGTTGCCAAAAGCGCTGTTAAAGTCCGCGGATAGCGTCGATGCGCTCGCCATTGCCATATGCCATGCCCATCATCGGGGTGCGCAGACGCTCGCAAAAATCTTAGCGCGTTCTTGACTTGTTCCATAGGATGTGCAAGTAATACTGCAGAGGTATTACTATGCGTGTGACCAGCAAAGGCCAAGTGACTATCCCAAAAGAAGTGCGGGATGCTCTTGGTATTGAGCCGGGTGCTAATGTTGGTTTTCGTGAAGAGGAGGGTAAGATTGTGCTTGAAATGACCCCGCATCATTTAGAAGAAAATTCTGGTGTTACACTTATTCGACAATTGAAAGAGCTCGGACAACGCGCGCGCCGAGAAGGTTTTGCTAGCGGTTTAACGAGTGACGAAATTATGGCCATGTCTCGGGGGCCAGTCTCTGATGCCAAGTTTGATTGATTCAAATATTATAATCGATGTGATGGAAGATGGGCTTTGGTCGGCTTGGTCAGAACGTCAAATTTTGGCCGCTGTTGGTGAGGGAGACTTAATCATCAATCAAATTGTTCTGGCCGAGACCGCCACCTATTTTGAAGCCAACGCCAATCTGGATCGCAATCTAGCGGCATTGCGCTTGACCAAAGAGGATTTGCCATGGCGTGCCGCAATTGATGCAGGGTTGGCTCACGCGCAATATCGCAAGAATGGTGGCGAGCGGGATCGCGTTCTTGCTGACTTTCTGATCGGTGCACATGCTCGATTGAAGGGCTATCGCTTATTGACCCGTGATGCTGGTCGTTATCGCAGGTATTTTCCGACACTCGATATCATTGCGCCGGATAGCCACCCATGATTGGGAAACTCAAAGGGCGGATTGATAGTTTTGGCGCGGATTGGCTGCTGATTGATGTGAGTGGCGTTTGCTATCATGTCGCTTGTTCATCGCGAACATTGGCGGCTTTGCCGTCGGTTGGCGAATTTGCCGAGGTGCATACGGAAATGTTGGTGAGCCAGGATATGATCCGGCTCGTTGGATTTGCCTCAATCTTAGAGCGCGATTGGTTTCGGCTTTTGCAAACTGTGCAAGGGGTTGGAACCCGGGTGGCGCTGGCGATTTTGTCGACATTATCGGTTTCCGAAATTGGCAATGCGATTGCGCTGCAGGATAAGCCGATGATTGGACGCAGCCCCGGCGTTGGCAAGAAATTGGCTGAGCGCATTGTTTTGGAATTGAAGGATAAAGTTCCGACGTTTGCGGGTGGGGATGTATCGCTCTCGAAGTTACAAGCTGATCTTGATGCCCCGCGTCCGACTGCTGCTTCTGATGCAGTCTCGGCGCTGGTTAATTTGGGATATGGGCAATCACAAGCCGGTGCTGCTGTTGCTACTGCTATACGCAAAAATGGCGATGATCAACCGACTGAGAAATTGATTAGGCAAGCGCTGAAGGAATTGGCAGTGGGATGATGATTTTAAGCTTCCCTCATCCGGCCTGTCGGCCACCTTCTCCCATTTGTAAGGACAAACGGGAGAAGTCAAATTTGGTTAGCCTTCTCCAGTGTGCTTTCGCATGGGAGAAGGTGGCCGACAGGCCGGATGAGGGCCACCCTGTGGAGTCATTTTCATGACCGCACGCCTTGTTGATCGTGAACCAAAGGCTGAAGATGCGGTGGACTCTCATGTCAGGCCGCAGACGCTGGCGGAATTTGTTGGGCAGTCGAAGGCCAAGCAAAATTTGCGGGTGTTTATTGCGGCGGCAAAATCGCGCGGCGAGGCGCTGGATCATGTGTTGTTTGCCGGGCCGCCGGGACTTGGCAAAACCACTTTGGCGCAGATTATGGCGCGAGAGTTGGGCGTTAATTTTCGGGCGACCTCTGGCCCGGTGATTGCCAAGGCAGGTGATCTTGCCGCCTTGCTCACTAATCTTGAAGACCGCGATATTTTGTTCATCGATGAAATTCATCGGCTTAATCCGGCGGTGGAAGAAGTTCTTTATCCGGCGATGGAAGATTATCAACTTGATCTCATCATTGGCGAGGGTCCAGCAGCGCGGTCGGTGCGGATTGATCTGGCAAAGTTCACGTTGATTGGGGCGACCACGCGGACTGGGCTTTTGACCACGCCACTAAGAGATCGCTTTGGCATTCCGGTGCGGCTGGATTTTTATACCGAAGAAGAATTGCTCGATATTGTAAAGCGCGGCTCGCGGGTGATGCAGGTTGCGATTACGGAAGATGGGGCGCGGGAAATTGCCAAGCGCTCGCGTGGAACGCCGCGGATTGCCGGGCGCTTATTGCGACGCGTTCGGGATTTTGCGTCAGTTGCAGGGGATGCGGAGGTCACACAAAAATCTGCAGATAAAGCGCTCAGTAATTTGGATGTCGATCACGCTGGGCTCGATATATTGGATCATCGTTATTTGACATGCATTGCGCATAATTTTGGTGGTGGTCCGGTTGGGATTGATACGATTGCCGCTTCGCTTTCAGAATCGCGGGATGCGATTGAAGATATTGTCGAGCCATTTCTGTTGCAGCTTGGATTTCTCAATCGCACCTCACGCGGGCGGATTTTAACGGCGCATGCGTTTCGGCATTTGGGGTTAGCTGTTCCGCAACGCGATGATATTGCGCAAGGGGTTTTGGCCTTGGAGCAGGATAATGACTAAGCATTGGCCGGATGCGGCGGGGCGCATTGTCGATGCTGTGCATTATCTGCCGATCCGGGTTTATTATGAAGATACGGATTTTTCCGGAGCGGTCTATCACGCCAACTATCTGCGTTATTGTGAGCGTGGGCGGTCTGATTGTTTGCGATTGATTGGGTTTCAGCATCATGATGACAACGGCAAAGCCGGATTTGTGGTGCGGCGCATGGTGTGCGAGTTTTTGAAGCCGGGGCGGATTGATGATCTTTTGGAGGTTGAAACCCGGTTTATTGAAATGGCTGGTGCGCGGATGGAATTGCAACAACGGGTTTTGCGCGGGGATGAGATTTTATTTGAAGCGTTGGTGACGGTGGCGATGGTGGATGCTCGCGGTAGACCTGCTCGACTTCCGTTAGATTTGAAAACTAAATTTTTAAAAGCGGAGTGACCCCTCTCCCGGCCTTTGGCCATCCTCTCCCACGAGGGGAGAGGGACCATATTCATAAATGGGATCGCACTACAAGTCCCTCTCCCCTTGTGGGAGAGGGTGCCCAAGGGGCGGGAGAGGGGAATGTTTCTGCAAGTTCATATTTCCTTAACCATAACCGATTCATTTGGCTTTTGAGCAGGAAAGGCTACTTTCCGGCTTGGCTGTGGATTTGTTCGCGAATCGCCGCAGTTTCGACAGAATTAAGCTGTTTAGCCCCGATGTACGATGTTGGGGGTCGGCGTGGGGCAGGGGCGCAGCACGCGAAACACGACCTCTAGGGAAATGAGAATAATGGATCCTGTAGAAGCCGTTCCACTTGTGCAAGCTGGACAACTTTCACTTTGGCATTTGATTATGCAAGCCAGCTGGCCGGTTTTTCTGGTTATGCTGGGGTTAGCATTAGCTTCAGTTTGGTGCTGGGCGATTATTGTCGAAAAATTTTTAACGGTGCGCAAGGTGAATGCCGCCAATGATAAGTTTGAACAAATCTTCTGGTCGGGGCAATCTCTCGAAGACCTTTATCTCACGTTGGGATCGCGGAACAATATTGGCTTGGCAGCGATCTTTCTGACTGCCATGCGCGAATGGAAGCGGAGCCAAGATTCAGCGATGCGGGCTGGATTTCAAGGTGTGCAAAAACGCATCGAAAAAGTGATGGATGTGCAAATTCAAAAAGAAATGGGGGGCGTTGAATCCAGGCTTCTGTTTCTGGCCACGATTGGATCGGCCGCACCATTCATTGGATTGTTTGGAACGGTGTGGGGTATTATGACTTCATTCCAAGCGATTGCGAATTCCCAGAATACGAACCTTGCTGTGGTGGCACCCGGTATTGCGGAAGCGTTGATTGCGACGGCGATTGGCCTTGCGGCTGCCATACCAGCGACAATTTTTTACAATATGTATTCTAACGACGCATCCAAAATTGGCATGCGCCTAGAAAATTTTGCCGATGAATTTTCTGCGATTATTTCGCGGCAATTAGATGAACGGGTTTAACTATGGGCATGTCTGGAGGCGGATCAGCGGGCTATTCGCGGCGTAATTCGCGAAGGCGGAGCAGTGGCGGCGGCGTGATCAGCGAAATTAACGTCACACCGCTGGTCGACGTTATGTTGGTTTTGCTGATTGTTTTTATGGTGGCGGCACCTCTTATGACGGTTGGCGTTCCAGTGGAATTGCCGAAAACCGAAGCTAAAGCGATGGAAACCAATAATGAGCCGTTGTATTTGACAGTTCAAGAAGACAAGACTTTGTTCTTGGGCGAGACCCAAATTGCGTCCGAAGATTTAGTAGCGAAGTTGCAAGCAATCGTCAAAGAAGGCGTTGAGAGCCAGATTTTTGTGCGCGCCGATACCAGTGTTTCTTATGGCAATGTGATGGAAATCATGGGGCTGTTGAATTCTGCGGGCTATAAGAAAATTGGCTTGGTCACCGGCGTTGTTGAAAAGAAGTTGCCAAACTGATGCAGCGGAAAAGCTTACTCATCTCTTTGGGTTTGCATGGCGCATTGGTGCTGGCGGCACTGGTGGTTTTGCCAAATCCAGAAGAGTTTAAGCCTAAGCCGCAAGAATCTATTCAAGTTGATATTTCAAATATTGGCGCTGAATCCAAGAAGAAGGCGCAAACGACTGCGGAAACCAAACCTGCTGATAAACCAAAGCCCAAAGAAACCAAAACGGTGGAAAAAGTAAAACCGAAGCCAAAGGTGGCTGAAGAAGTGAAGACGGCGGCAGTTGAGCCCGCAAAAGAAGAGCCTCCGCCGGAGCCCAAAAAAGAAGCTCCACCTGAGCCAAAAAAAGAACCGATCATTGAAGATAAACCAGTGGATTCTGATCCGCTGAAGGATTTGTTGGCCGAAGAGCAAAAGATTGAGGCCGAGAATGCGGCCCTGGCTGAAAAGAAAATAGTTGAGAAAAAGAAGGCCGACGAAAAAAAGAAAAAAGCTGACGAAAAGAAAAAAGCAGAAGCCGAAGCCAAGAAAGTAGCAGATGCGGAAGCGAAGGAAGTTGCTGATGCTGACGCTAAGAAAAAACTTGATGCGGAAAAGAAAAAGCAGAAGTTAAATGTTGATCAGCTCGAAGCGCTGTTGAATAAGACCGAAGGTGAGAGTGCGGCACCATTGGAAACCGCTGAGGCCGAAACTGGCGAGGCTGAAAAAGCCAAACAAGACGTCCAAGGCAATGATGATGCAATTTCGGCGACCATTGTGGATGCTCTGGTGAGCAAGGTGAAAGAATGTTTCAACATTCCGCCAGCTGCGCGCGAAGCCGATATTTCAGTTCAAATCCGTTTCCAACTTAACCAAGATGGATCTGTTCGTGGTCAGCCGGAAGTTGCTAATTCCAGCGGGGACCCGGTCTTCGCCGCAACTGCACGGGCGGCAATGTCCGCCATCGTTGAATGCCAGACTTATGACTTGCCGCAGGATCGTTATGACCTCTGGGAAAGCAACAAACTCGATTTTAATCCTAATACATTTGGAACTTAATGACATGATATCTCGTTTGACCACTTTGCCGCGTCGATTGTTTTTATTGTTCAGTGTACTGATGATGGTTGCTATCCCTTCGGCCTATGCGGTTGAAGGTGTGGTATCAGGCGGTAAAATTGATCCACTGCCAATTGCGATTGCGCCATTCTTGGCGGGTGATGGCGCTGGCGATGCGGCGTCTACAATTAGTGGTGTGATTGCCAATAATCTTGGCCGCTCAGGATATTTCAATCCAATTTCTCCTGATGCTTTTATTGAGCAGATATCAGACTTTGCGCAAGTGCCGCGCTTTGGCGATTGGCAACAGGTGAGCGCTAAATATCTGGTGACAGGCCAAACCTATATGAGCGGCGGAAAGGTGACAGTTGAATTCAAGGTTTATGATGTGAACGGGCAGCGCGAGATTTTGCCAGGGCAACAGTTCACCACAACACCGAAAAATGCTCGCCGGATTGCCCATCGGATTTCAGATATTGTTTATCAAGCGATTACCGGATTCGAAGGCTATTTCGACACGCGGATTGTTTACGTTGACGAGTCCGGCGCTAAAGATAAGCGCATCAAAAAATTGGCGATGATGGATCAGGACGGCAATAATCCGCGCACGATTTTGGAAGGCAAAGAAATTATTTTGACGCCACGGTTTTCGCCAACCTCGCAAGAAATTACGTTTACGACCATTAAGTCTGATGCGACCCGGATTTATCTTTTCAATATTGATACCGGGCAGCGTGAGATTATTGGCGACTTTTCCAACATGAGTTTTGCGCCACGGTTTTCGCCGGATGGGCAGCGCGTGATTATGAGTTTGCAAAGCGATGATGGCCGCAATGCGAATATTTATGTTTATGATTTGCGTTCGCGCCAGACCCAGCAGTTGACTGATGTTCCTGCGATTAACACAGCGCCGAGCTATTCGCCGGATGGTGGACAGATTGCGTTTGAATCGGATCGCGGTGGCGGTCAGCAAATCTATGTGATGGATGCAGGCGGCGGCGGACAAAACCGGATTAGCTTCGGCAAAGGCCGATATTCAACGCCGGTATGGTCGCCAGATGGCAAGTGGATTGCGTTCACGAAGCAAGCTGGTGGGAAGTTTTCAATTGGTGTGATGAAACCTGATGGTTCTGGCGAGCGCATCCTGACAGATGGCTATCATAATGAAGGCCCGACTTGGGCACCGAATAGCCGCGTAATTATGTTTTTCCGGGAAACGGCTGGTGAGGGCGGTGGTCCACAGCTCTATTCGGTCGATGTGACGGGATACAATGAGCAAGTGGTGCAGACGCCGGGATTTGCGTCGGACCCGGCTTGGTCACCTCGTCTTAACTAAATTCAGTCATAGAAAATTGATTCTACGGGGCCGGGGGGCTCAATCGTGGAAAAGTGGAGTGGGAATATGGTAATGCGTACATCAACTGGTTTTAAAATCGTTTTGGGCTTAGTGGCTGCTTTGGCTTTGGCGGGTTGCCAGAAAAAGAGCAGCACGGTTTCGGGGCTTGATTCTGGCGTGAACGGTTCGGGTTCAAATCTGGATGGCGGCGCATTGGCTGGCACAGAAACTGAGTTTTCTGACCCAAATAAAGTTGGTGACCGCGTTTTATTTATGGTTGATCAGTCGACGCTTACGCCCGAGGGCGAAGAAACTTTGGTGCGTCAGGCCGCTTGGCTGAAGAAATATCCTGGTGTTTCCATTCAAATGGAAGGTCACTCTGATGAACGCGGCACACGCGAGTATAATATTTCGCTTTCAGCACGGCGCGCCACAACAAGCCGCATGTTCTTGATTGAGCAAGGAATTTTTGCTGATCGTATAGCGTCCATTGCTTTTGGTAAGGAGCGACCAGCCGCACTTTGTGATGCCGAAAATTGTTGGTCACAAAATCGCCGTTCTGTGACGGTTATCACGGGTGGTGCAAAAACCAGTTAAGCGCAAGCGGGAAGTGATTCCCCTTGCTTGTTGGTCAGAGTTTGTTAACCGAGAGCCGTCACAATGGTTAATCGGTGACAAAGATTTAAATTTTGTCTTCCATGTGCGTTTGCCTGATGGGCTGGCACATGGAAGATGTCCAAAGGAGTTGGATAAATGATGGTTCGGATGGCGGGTTTCAAATTTGTAGCGCTCAGCGCTTGTTTCTTGGCTTTGGCGGCGTGTTCTAAAAAAACCACGCCAAATCTTGAAGCTGGTGGTGGTGCAGGCATTGGCACTGATGGCGGCGGCGGCGGCGGTCAAGCACGTCCGGGCTCAAAAAATCAATTTGAAACTGAAATTGGCGACCGGATTTACTTTACAGTTGATCAATCGACATTGACGCCTGAAGGCGAAGAAACTTTGACCAAGCAAGCGCAATGGTTGCAGCAATATTCCAAGGTGACCATTCAAATGGAAGGCCACTCGGATGAACGCGGCACCCGCGAATACAATATTTCCTTGTCGGCTCGGCGCGCCACAACGGCACGTGAATTCTTGATCGGCCAAGGTGTTCCAGCTAATAGGATTGCATCAATTGCTTATGGCAAGGAACGCCCGGCGGCACTTTGCGACGCTGAACAATGCTGGAATCAGAACCGTCGTGCTGTCACCGTTATCACCGGCGGCACAAACTAATACCGAGAGCTGTGGCGGCGCTGCAACAGGCGCCGCTATTTTTTTATCTCCAAAATCTAGCCATATTTATACCGCCTTTACGGCTCAGGCACAGGAATGAAAAGTTCCCTCAGATGGGAACCATCTTTAAGTTCTGATTGGTTTGTACCCCATGCTCACATTGAAACGCTCCTTCTTTCTCATCGCACTTTTGACCAGTGTTTCGTTTGGTTCGCCGGCATTTGCGCAAGAGTCGGCGCGCATAGATGCATTGGAAGATCAAATCCGCCAGTTGGTTGGACAGATCGAAGAGCTGACTTATGAAGTCAAGCAATTGAAAACCAAAGTTGATGGCGGTCAGCAGACCGGTGCTGTTGTGCCAAAGATTTTGCCACCAAAGAAACTGGCGGCGGTTGAGCAGGGCGTCGAAGAAGTTCAAGACGCGCCGCAAGAGCCAGCGATGGCCAAAACTGTTATAGATGATAATGGCGATGAGCAAGTCGTGGCCGTTACGAAAGCGCCGGGACCAAAGATTTTAGGAACGATTGGCGATAATGCGGCAACTACCGAGGATGGTTTTCAAGGACAGGTTATTGTGCCGCTTGGTGCTGGCGAGCAAATTTCGGGGCAAGCCTTGACTGAGAATGCAGCACCTGCGGAAGGTAATGCAGATGCGATTGAGCAAGTATCCTTAAATGCTGAAACGCCAGAAAATCTATATGAAAAATCAAATGAAAGCTTATTGCGTCGTCAATTTGGCGAGGCTGAAGCTGGATTTCGTGGCTTTGTTGAGAAATATCCAGACCACAGCCTCGCTGGTTCGGCGCAATATTGGTTGGGTGAAACCTATTATGCGCAAGGCGACTTTCGTCAGGCAGCGCAGAATTTCTTGACAGGTTACAAAACGTATCCAAAAAGTCGCCGCGCGCCAGATAGCCTTTTGAAGCTTGGGATCTCACTCAATAAAATGGGTGAGAAAGAGCAAGGCTGTGCCGCATTGAGCACGATAGCTGATGCTTATCCGAAAGCCGTGGACGCAAAGAAGCGGGCGCAAGTGGAATTGAAGCGTGCCAGCTGTTGAGGCGAATTCTATAAATTTTGTCATCACCGGATTTATTCAGGTGACCCATGTTGAGTAATTGACGATGCGTCACTGGGCGCGCGATGGTTCCCCGCAACAAGTGCGGGGATGACAAGTTTAGTTGAATGATTTACCAACCGCTTTTAGGGCCATTGATCGGCCTGCAGAAAATCGCCTTAGCTGTCTCGGGTGGTTCTGACTCGTTAGCGCTTTTGCATTTGGTTTTGGATTGGCAAAAGCAATCTGGTGTGAAAGTTTGTGTTCTTACCGTTGACCATGGGTTGCGTGCAGGTTCAACAGCTGAAGCGGTGGAGGTCTCTCGGATATGCGCGGCACTTGGGGTTCAGCATGTCATCCTGCAATGGGCGGGACTGAAACCTGTGACAGGTATTCAAGCCAAGGCGCGCACCGCCCGCTATGATCTGATGACGGCATGGTGCAAGGACAATGATGTGCACTGGCTTTTAACGGGCCATACGGCGGATGATCAAGCCGAAACAGTTGCCATGCGCATGGCGCGAACGACGAGCGCTAAAAGCCTGAGTGGGATTTGGCGAACGAGGGATTGGAATGGCGTAAATCTTTTTCGCCCTTTGCTTGATCTTAAGCGAGAAGCCCTGCGTGACTATTTGCACGATCTCGGCGTTACTTGGATTGATGATCCGTCGAATGATAATCCGAAATTTGAGCGTGTTAGGATTCGGCGGGTTTTGGCAGATGGTGTGGCGCAAAACGAATTGTTAGAGATTGCAGCGCGATCACAAGCGCAAACATTTGCTGATCAAAAAGTAGTGCAGGAATGGTTGCGCGAATTTCTGGTGATCGAGCGCATGGGATATTGTCGGTTTGCACGATCAGGTTTTGCGAACCTAACTGAGGTTCAAAGTGTCTTGGTTTTAGATATTTTGATTTCGCATTTTGGTGGTGGTCAAGAAATTGAACGCGCAAAGCGGATCGCGATGGCGCGGTTTATTAGCAGTGAGCAATGCTCGCGGCGGTCGCTCGGTGGGGCTTTGATTGCGGCGCGGAAATCTGAGATCATTATTGGACGAGAGTGGAGCCGCATTGCAAAACTGCCTGTTGTTATTTCTAACAGTGGCGAGATGCTTTGGGACAAGCGATTTGTTATTAGAGGAAAACCGGGAACAGTTGTTTTAGCTGCCGGGTTGACTGACGGTTTGAAGCGCGATCCGGCTCATCCGGCTTTTGTACAATGGGCATTGCCCGCATTTTTGGTCGCGGGCAAACTGCAAGCTGTGCCGTATTTGTTAGAAAATGCCAATTTTGCGGCTGAATTTCATAAAATAATGTGAGCTGCGGCAAGATTTACCAAGTTGCAACGCTTGGCAATCGGTATGGCACTCCCTATGTTATAGAAGATTGAGAATAGACCGCTTCGCGCGAAAACGCGATTGCGCAGTTTTAGAATTGAGGGTGCTCGTGAATCAGTTTCGTAATTTTGCCGGTTGGATTGTTATTGGGCTTTTGCTTCTAACATTATACGGCCTGTTCCAAAGCCAAGTTGGCCAAAGTGCCAGCGGTGATGTGAGCTATTCTGAGTTCATGAAAAAAGTGAGCTCTGGCGAAATTAAGAGTGTCACCTATTCCGATGGTTCAGTGTCCGGCAAGTTTGGCGATGGCAAATCGATTAAAGCTGAGGCTTGGCTCACCGAAACCGATATGAAAATTTTGCGCGATAAGGGTGTTGAAGTGAACTTCAGCACGGCCAAAGGTGATTCCCTTTTGAGCACTGCACTGATCTATTGGTTGCCGATGTTGCTTTTGGTTGGCGTGTGGGTGTTCTTCATCCGCCAAATGCAATCGGGGCAGGGCAAGGCCATGGGCTTTGGTAAGTCTAAGGCGAAGCTGCTAACGGAAAAGCACGGCAAGGTGACCTTTGCTGATGTGGCCGGCGTTGACGAAGCCAAGGAAGACTTGGTTGAGATTGTGGAATTTTTAAAGGATCCACAGAAGTTTCAGCGCTTGGGCGGTAAGATTCCCAAGGGCGCACTTTTGATTGGTCCTCCGGGCACCGGTAAAACCTTGCTCGCGCGCGCAATTGCGGGCGAAGCGGGCGTTCCGTTCTTTACGATTTCTGGTTCGGACTTTGTTGAAATGTTTGTGGGCGTGGGCGCAAGCCGGGTTCGCGATATGTTTGAGCAGGGTAAGAAAAATGCCCCGTGCATTATCTTCATTGACGAAATTGACGCTGTCGGTCGCCATCGTGGTGCAGGTCTTGGCGGCGGCAATGATGAGCGCGAGCAAACGCTGAACCAGCTCTTGGTTGAGATGGATGGCTTTGAAGCGAATGAAGGTGTGATTTTAGTTGCCGCTACTAACCGGCCAGACGTTCTCGATCCAGCGCTTTTGCGTCCCGGTCGGTTTGATCGCCAGATTATGGTGTCCAATCCAGACGTGAAGGGCCGCGAACATATTCTCAAAGTGCATATGAAAAATGTGCCCTTGGCGCCAGATATTGATACCAAAGTTATTGCCCGCGGCACGCCCGGATTTTCTGGCGCTGAGTTGGCTAACCTGGTGAATGAAGCGGCTTTGCTGGCGGCACGGCGCAATAAGCGCATGGTGACGCAAGCTGAATTTGAGGAAGCCAAGGACAAGGTTATGATGGGGGCAGAACGCCGCTCCATGGCCATGAGCCAAGAAGAAAAGCGCTTAACCGCGTATCATGAAGCAGGCCACGCTTTGGTGGCACTTAATGTGCCCAAGGCTGATCCTGTTCACAAAGCCACAATCATTCCGCGTGGCCGGGCTCTAGGTATGGTTATGCAATTGCCGGAAGGTGATCGCCATTCTATGAGCATGGTGCAAATGACGTCGCGTCTGGCGATTTTAATGGGCGGACGGATTGCGGAAGAGCTGACATTTGGCGAGGAGAATATTACTTCCGGCGCGCAGTCAGATATTGAGCAAGCAACACGATTGGCGCGCGCTATGGTGACCCGTTGGGGTTATTCAAAAGCGCTTGGCACGGTGGCTTATGGCGAGAACCAAGAAGAAGGTTTCTATGGCCATTCAATGAGCCGCACGCAGAATGTATCTGAATCGACGGCGCAGAAAATTGATGAAGAAGTGAAGCGTTTGGTGAGCGAAGGTTTTGCTGCTGCTCGCAAGATCATGACCAAGAAAGCAAAAGACTTGGAAGCCATCGCGCAAGGCTTGTTGGAATATGAAACTTTGTCAGGTGATGAAATCATCAACTTGATCAAGGGTATTCCGCCAACCCGCGATGATGGCCAGTCAGGTAAGCGTACCGGTAGCTCTTCGATTTCGATTAAGTCGACGAAGAAAAAAGGTGGCGCTGGCGAAATGGAACCGCAACCGCAAGGGTGAAGTTAGATTGTCGTGCTGTTGGCCCTCATCCGGCCTGTCGGCCACCTTCTCCCATCAAAAGTGACGGGAGAAGGCAAATTGAATTGGCCTTCTCCCGCGCCTTCCCGTGGGAGAAGGTGCCCAACAGGGCGGATGAGGGCTTTTTAGTTTGGCGATTTGCACATGAAAACCTACTTCAAACCCATCGGATTGGTTTTTGGTCCGGATGCGCGGGCAATGATTTCTGCTGGTGCGGCTGGCGCTCTTGGCGGGATGGCGCATATTGGGTTTACGGGCGTTGAGCGGATTTTACGCGATGGGGCGACGATTGAACGCTCATTTTTGAATTACAACGATGTTCACAATCATCCTGCAATTGCAGCGATAACGCGCGCGCGACCAAGTCTGGGTCCATTGGCACTCGACGGCGTTCGCGTGATGGGTGTGGTCAATGTAACCCCGGATAGTTTTTCGGATGGTGGCAAGTTTTCAGATACTGAACGCGCCGTAGCGCATGGCCTTAGTTTGGAGGCGGATATTCTTGATGTGGGCGGCGAGTCGACGAGGCCTGGATCATTGGCGGTTGACGTTGATGAGGAGTTGGCGCGGGT
>JAYUOP010000236.1:0-2645 GCA_043760745.1 Hyphomicrobiales bacterium | reverse complement strand
AGTCCGGTTGGTGGTCTTTGATCATTTTGATCCCGATCATAGGTGGAATTTGGGCCCTTATCGAACAAGGCTTCCTCAGCGGAACCGAAGGACCCAATGATTATGGTTCTGATCCCAAAGCTTGAGCTTTAACAAAACGAAACCTGCGCCCGTCCTTTCTGGTCGGGCGCATTTTTTTGCGCTAAGCTTACCTCATGAAAAATCCAACCATCGATTCCGTTATCCTTCTCCAAGATCTCATTCGCTGTCCATCCGTCACTCCGCATGAAGGCGGAGCAATAAAGTTGTTAGAAAACTTACTCAGCGACCATGGATTTGTTTGCCAACGCCTGATTTTTAAAGATCAGGACACGCCAGATATTGATAACCTTTTTGCCCGTATCGGAACGACAGGACCACATCTTTGTTTTGCTGGCCACACCGATGTTGTGCCCGTGGGAACTGAATCTGATTGGACGTTATTACCCTTTGCCGCCGAAATCAAAGACGGTCAAATCTATGGCCGTGGCGCCACCGACATGAAAGGCTCCATTGCGGCTTTTGCGGCGGCGGCGATAGATTACTTAAAAACCGAAGGTAAACCGCGCGGATCAATTTCATTTCTGATCACTGGCGATGAAGAAGGCCCCGCCATCAATGGCACGGTGAAGGTACTGCAATGGATGAAAGAAAATGGCCATGTGCCAGACCACTGCCTCGTTGGCGAACCAACTTGCGTTGACAACTTAGGTGACACCATCAAAATTGGCCGTCGGGGTTCGTTGAGTTTTACGGTGACTGTTGAAGGCAAACAGGGGCATGTCGCATACCCGAACAAAGTATCAAACCCCGTTGCAAAACTGGCCCGGTTTGTTGATCTCATTTCGTCAACGCCATTAGATAATGGTAATGATCATTTTGATCCGTCATCTCTGCAGGTCACCACTTTTGATGTTGGCAACTCAGCCACAAATGTGGTTCCTGCGAGAGCCACTGCGAAGTTAAACATTCGTTATTCTACTGAGCATGACTATGCATCATTGCGCCAATGGATAGACGAACGCATTGCAGACGTTTCGCGTGAACTTGGTGGCAGTTGGAACGTGACCAGCAGCGAGGGTGCTGAAGCCTTTATCACCGAGCCCGGACCATTCGTTGGCCTCGTGCAAGACGCAATTGCACAAGAAACAGGGATTCTGCCAAAACTTTCAACAACGGGCGGAACCTCTGACGCGCGCTTCGTCAAAGACTATTGCCCCGTGTTAGAGTTTGGCCCAACTAACGCGACCATTCATCAAGTAGATGAGCGCATCTCAGTGGCGGAACTAAAAGCCACGACCAGTATTTATCGCCAGATTATCGCGGCTTACTTTAATAATCCACTTTGACCAGATAAAGCCCATCGGCGGGGGCTACGGGACCGCATGCCGTGCGGTCTTTTGCATCCAAAGCTTTCCGCACATCTCCAGGCTGCCATTTGCCTTCACCCACCTGTTTCAGGCTGCCGACCATTGAGCGCACTTGATTATGCAAAAATGAGCGCGAGTTAGTGTGGATTTCAATCATCTCGCCAAACCGCATAACCTCTAGTCGGTCAAGTGTGCGCATTGGTGAAACGGCTTGGCATCCAATTGCGCGGAAAGTGGAAAAATCATGATGTCCCACCAAGCCCTTTGCCGCTTCATGCATGGCGTCACTATCCAGCGGGATTGGCACATGCCAGACTTGCCCCTTATCCAGAGCAGGCGGTGCCCGACGATTAAGAATGCGGTAGAGATAATGCCGCCGCGTTGCTGAAAACCGCGCGTTGAAATTATCCGAGACCTCTTCCACATTGATAACGGAAACCAAATGCGGACGCACCATAGCGTTCAGCGCATTGAGCAGGGCAAAGCAATCCCATGGCCGCACCATATCAACATGGGCCACTTGGCCCATGGCATGAACGCCGGAATCGGTACGCCCAGCACCTTGCACAATGGCCGGAACCCCGTTCACATGCAGAACCGCTTTTTGTAAAACCGATTGCACAGTGGCGTCTTCCGGTTGCACCTGCCAACCGACAAAACTTGCGCCATTATATTCTATGGTGAGTTTGTAACGTGGCATCAGAGCGCCTTATCGCCAGGAGACACCGGAAATCCACGCAAGAAAGTGGCCGCATCCATTGACCCTTTACCTTCACGCTGCAAGGTTACAAAACGAACGGAACCCGTAGCGCAACCAACCAACAAGGCGTCATCAAGAAATGAACTGGCCTTACCTTCGCCAGTTTCCGGGGTGGCCTTTAAAATTTTCACGCGCGCATTTTTCATCATACACCAAGCGCCAGGGAAGGGAGACAATCCATTAATATGTCGCACCACATCCGCAGCAGCGCGATTGAAATCAATATGCGCTTCTGCCTTTTCAATCTTCTTGGCATAGGTCACACCTTCATCGGGCTGCGGCGTTCCGGGCTGCGTTGGATTTTCCAAAGCCACCACCATTAAAGGTCCACCTATAGAAGCCAGTTCATCATGTAATGTTGCAGCGGTCATTTCGGATGTAATTGCAAAGCGCTCAACGGCAATCATGGGTCCCGTATCAAGGCCCGCTTCCATCCGCATAATCGTAACGCCAGTTGTGGCGTCCCCCGCCATGATCGCGCGTTGAATGGGTGCAGC
>JAYUOP010000235.1:0-17908 GCA_043760745.1 Hyphomicrobiales bacterium | reverse complement strand
CACGATGTTTCCGCGCGTTGTGTAACCAGCTGCAATCAAATGTTCACCGGCCGAGATAAAATCTTTGAAGGTATTTTGCTTATGTTCCAGCTTGCCGGATTTATACCACGCGCGCCCCTTTTCCTGTCCGCCGCGAATATGCGCAATGGCATAGACAAAGCCACGGTTCACAAGGGACAAAATATTGGTGTTAAAACTCGCAGGCATAGAAAGCCCATAAGACCCATAGCCATAAAGCCATAAGGGCGCTGTGCCATCGATAGCGGTCGATTTTTTATAGAGCAGTGTAACCGGAATCAGCGCGCCATCATGGCCTCGCGCTTGCACACGTTTGGTCACATAATCCGAGGGCTCATGTCCGCTCGGAACATCTTGGGTTTTCCGTAAAACGCGTGCCCGTGTCGTCATGTCATAATCATAAACTTGGGTTGGCGTGGTCATTGAAGAATAGCTGAAGCGTAATGTGTTGGTGTCATATTCGCGCATTTCACCAAAGCCCAAGGAATAGGCCTCTTCATCAAACGCGATATTATGTTCTTCACCGGTTTCCATATGTCGTATCACGATACGGGGCAGGGCATTTTCCCGCTCCATCCGCACCATCCAGTTTTTAAAAATCAGTACACTGATGATAAAACACCCAGCGCGATATGGAATTAAGTCAGTCCAGTTTTCAAGTGCTGGATTATCAAGCGGCGCTTGCATGATTTTGTAATCTTCCGCACCCTGATAATTGGTCTTGATGATAAATCGATCATGCCAATGTTCGAGATCATATTCCAAATCTGGTGTGCGCGGCACAACCAGGCGCGGCGCTACTTCTGGCGTCGTTGCATCAATCAACCACGTTTCCGAAGTGTCATGATCGTTTGATGTGATGGTAATAAATCGCTCGGAGCTGGTAGCGCCAACGCCCGTAAAAAGACCATGATCTTTTTCTTCAAACACCAGCACGTCGTCAGCTTGTGCCGTGCCCAGAACATGGCGAAAGGTTTTTAATGGGCGATGATTATCATCTTGCAACGTGTAAAAAAATGATTGCCCATCGGCAGCCCAAACCGCACCACCCGCCGTATTTTCAAGCACATCAGCGTGGTCATTCCCAGTGCTCAAGTCGCGCACTTTGAGGGTGTAAAACTCAGAACCTTTGTCATCATAAGACCAAGCCGCAAGCCTATGATCAGGCGACAGATCAATACCGCCAAAGCTAAAATATTCTTTGCCTTCTGCCAACGCGTTGCCATCAAACAATAAAGTCTCAGCGCCATTGCCTATGCGAGGGCGCCGCAGAAAGCGCGGATATTGCCCGCCCGTTACCGTTTGCGAATAATAAAAATAAGCATCTTCGGGGGCCGGAACCGAACTATCATCTTCTTTGATCCGCGCTTTCAACTCATCAAACAGCGCGGCCTGAACTTCAAGCGTATCCGCCATTTCGGTTTCATGAAAAGCATTCTCCGCTTCCAAGTAATCGCGAATATCTTGCGGCAGCAGCGATGGCTCATGCATCACCTCTTGCCAGTTTTCCGCTTTCAACCAATGATAATCATCATGTTTTTTTTGACCATGCCAAGTCGAAGTTGTCGGACGTTTTTCGGCGCGTGGGGGCTGCAGTTTCGTCATTATTTAATCTTCATCCTCAGCAATAAAATCAAGCGCTACGCCATTAATGCAATAGCGAAGGCCAGTGGGGCGCGGCCCATCGGGAAACACATGGCCCAAATGCGCGTCACAGTCGGCGCAATGAACCTCGGTGCGGGTCATAAAAAACTTATGATCTTCGGTGATGCCAATAGATTCTGGAACCACAGGTTCATAAAAACTTGGCCAACCTGATCCCGATTCGAATTTGGTGTCGGATGGAAACAAAGCATTGCCACAGCAAATGCACGTAAACATGCCTTCGCGTTTTTCGTCGTTTAGTGGGCTGGTATAAGCCCGCTCTGTGCCGTGGCCGCGGGCCACCGCATAAGCTTCCGGCGAAAGCATTTGCCGCCACTCGGCATCGGTCTTGATAATTTTATCTGTCATAATGATCCTCAATTTTATCAATATGGGGTTGGCGCATTGATTTGGGAAGCCGACCACCAGAAATCTTTACCAGCCATTAACCATACCGACAAACTCCATTGCTGGAAGCTACTTCCACCCGCCTCGCATTAAGCAAGTTTAGACAAGTTTTGTTCACATATAGTCCAGTCGAAGTGGGAAGAGACGGGAATAGCATGTCTGATCAATTAACCTTGCAGTCGAGCGGAAACGCTGCCGCAAGTATATTAGGTGGCGGAACCGAGCGGCGCATAACAGCGGACAGCTTCCGCATGCTTTCTGCACGTTTGCGCAAACTCCCCGTTCAAGTTCAGCAAGTTTCCATACCTGATTTGATGCCGGTTGCAGCCGTTATTGCGCCAATTTTTTTGGCACCGGTTCCAGAGCCGGTCTTTGTTGCACCATTTATTGAGCCTGTTTTTGTGACCCCGGTCATTATGGCCGAGCCAGAACCGTTCATTATTCCGGAACCAACACCGCTTGAAAGAGTTTGGCAAGCGTCGGAAATAATAACGCCAGTTCCAGCTCTAGAAGTCCAAGCATTTGAAGTACCAGCATATGAAGTGCCAGCGTTCGTGGTACCAGAGTTTGTGGTGCCAGAGTTCGAGCGACCCCAAAACATTGTTCCCGAATTCGTCGAAGCCGCAGCAGCTGTTGTCGCGGAAGATGTCTTTGTCACTGAAGTTGCAGCGCCCGAACTGCAAGTAATAGTAGAACCGATCCTCGAAACATTTGTAGAAGAAATTGCAGCTGAAACACACGCTATTTCTGTTCAACCAGAATCCGTCGAGCTGACGGATGAAGAGCTGCAAGATGAACGCGCTGAAAATGCTAGAGCCGATCGTGAAATGTTGGCTATTGTGCATCTCATTCAAGCCGCACCTAATCTGGAAGACCGCACCGCCTATTTAGCCGAAGTCAAAGAAATGCAGCGGCTTGAAGCTATAGCACTGCAATCGCAGCATAAAGATTATGCTGAGATTACGCTCAACAAAGAAAATCTCTTGTTATCGGAAGAGGTTTCTGACGCCGATCACGCCGCAATTTCAGCTGAGTTTGCAACGGCCAAAGCGCCAAAAGCCGATGCGGGCGATGAAGATTCAGGAGCCCTTGCCCGCTCACTTCTCGATATGATGAGTTCGGGTGGATCAAGCTTGCCACAAGAGCGCGCTTTGGCTGCTGACACGCTGTTGCGGTTGTTGCCAAAACTCCCTCTTAAATCCATGATCATGTTAAGTGAGCGCGTTGCCATGATGGACCAGCCATCCCCGCAACTCGTCAATAAGTTGATCCGCGATCCGCGGATTGAAATTTCTGGTTATCTGCTGGAAAATTGCGCAGCGATTTCTGATCAAGATTTGAACCAACTTATTGTTGAACGCGATGTTGCAAAAATGCGCCTTATTGCCCGCCGCCGTAAAGTTGCGCGTGCGGTCAGTGATGAGTTGCTGCAGTTGGAAGATGTGTCAGTCATGCTCACACTCGTACGTAATACTGGTGCTGAAATTTCCCATGACGGCTACCAAACCTTAGCTACTTTTGCTGCGCGCAAAACCGATATCCTCGCACCATTATGCACCCGCGCTGACTTGCCAGCACCGGTTGCCTTTGAATTGTTCTGGCAAGCGCCTGCCCAGCTTCGTCGCTATTTGCTGACCAGGTTCTTGACCGATTCTGAAACCTTAAGCAAAATTCTTAAGATCACTATGGCCACCCAAGGCGGCGATGAAAATGTTGAGGGTAGAGAAAAAATTTCCGAAGACGTTACGGTCGCATTGGCATTGATTTCGGCGAGCAAGATTGACGAAGGTGCCAGAGCATTGGCTGAAATCGCCAAGATTGATCCCGTGACCATGGCGCGGATTATCAGTGATCGCCAAGGTGAACCAATTGCGATTCTGTTAAAAGCAATTGGCTTTCCGCGCAGTGAGGTGATGGGTGCTTTGCAAATCATCCAAAACAGCGATTTTGATCTCATTCAGCGCGATAGGGATTTAACTGAGTTGAATAATACATTTGAGTCATTGTCGTTTAACAAAGCCCGCGTGTTGATCACCTACTGGGATTGGGCAATTCTCAAAACCGGACCATACGCTCCACCCAATTGATTATTCAGGCATTGTAATTTGCGGCAACTGAACTAACACTGGCAGATGAGTAATCTATCAGGACTTTGCCATGGACGATAAAAACCAACTCTCTGCATTAACCACAACCATTGTTGCGGCCTTTGTGGCGCATAACACTGTTGCGGCGAGCGAACTTCCGAAACTTATTGCGGAAACTCATGCAGCTTTGCTCAGAACAATTGAAGGCGCTCCGCCGCCCGTGGTTGTTGACGCAAAATCGCCGATCACCATTAAAAAATCGATCCATAATGATTACCTGATTTGCTTTGAGGACGGCGAAAAATTCAAATCTTTGAAGCGCCATCTTCGCAGCCATTATGGCATGTCGCCAGAGCAATATCGCGCCAAGTGGAAGCTTCCCGCTGACTATCCTATGGTGGCGCCGGGTTATGCTAAAACCAGATCAACCCTTGCGAAAACCATGGGATTGGGCCGCAAAACTGGGCCCAAAAATTAAATTTCACTTTCCAGTCTGTCGGACTCTTGCGGATCACTGAACAGCGATTCATACAAGAGAGACAGGGTCGTCAAAGCGATTCGACGAATTGGGGCGGAAATTGAAACTGACAACGATAGGCAATGCCTTTCGCGCGCAACTTATTGTGCCGGAGCAGAGGCAGCTCTATGACTATTGGCTTGCCCAAGCTGGCGACCAGGTTATGCCTGCGCGCAGCGATATTCGCCCCGAAAGCATTCCGCGCATGTTGCCTTGTATCAGTTTGATTGATGTCGCACCTGAGCTTGGCCGTAGCCGCATTCGCCTCGCCGGAACCAAACTCCGCGAAATTTATGATCGTGAAGTCACCGGCATGCACCTCGATGAATTTGATTGGGGTGATAAGAAAGCCTATTGGCTCGCCACCTATCAATATGTCATCGCTGAGCAGAAACCGACGCAAGGCGTATTGCGCGGACCCCTCGTGCATAAAGAACACGTTATCCAATATTGGCTCCGCCTGCCACTGCGCACCACAACTGATGCGGTCAGCATGATCCTTTGCTATGATTACTTTATGCCAAGCAGCGAAAACTTTGTCGAAGAGCAACGCGCATCAGGCGAATAAAAATAGGTATTGATTCCTGTTACGGGAATTGATAGTTCTATTCCACAAACTGTGGAGTAATCAAATGACCGCGCAATCACCAGCCACCGATTTTCAAAAAGATAGCAGCGCTGTATTGCGCAAGCTGAAATCCAACAACGCCATCATCCACCGCGAAAGTGGCCAATGGGTTGTCTACAGCGCTCAAATTCCCCTTGGTTTTCTGGACCCAAAGCTCGTCAACGCCATGCTACAAGCCAAACTATTGTTTCGCCAAGCAGGCGATATCTTGGTTGCTAAGCTTAATGAGCAATCTCCATCCTATCATGATGGCGAAACCCCATTGGTCAGGCTCTTCATGCGGAAAGATGCCAAAGGCCAAACCGCGATTAACGCGATGCAATTTGCTGCTGGCGAAAAACTGCGCATTGATTATGAGCGCGCCCACCTTGAACGCCGGATTACCTCGTCTTGGGATGCACCAGGGGGCAGCCGCAGTGGTGCTAACCAAATTGCCGATATCAGCGATGGTGCAATCGCTGCCCGCCAAAGATTGCATAATGCTTGTGTGGCTGTTGGTCCCGAACTCACAGGAATTCTTTATCAAGTCTGCTGTCTCACCGCCGGATTAGAACAAGCCGAGCGCGCCCTCGAAGTGCCCAGCCGCAGCGGCAAAGCTATTCTGGGGCTGGCGCTAACCAGGCTCGCCCGCCACTACGGCCTCATCCAAAATCCCAACCCAATCGCAAAAACCAGCATCGGCCACTGGGCCCGCGAAGGCTACCGCCCGGTGATTACCGAAGTAGCCCCACTTTCGCATCAGCCTTAATGCGCAAAACCATGCTGGCCAAGCCATTAGAGCGTTGCGGTGTCAAGGCATCGCGCAAACCTAAACGATCGAATGCAGCATCAGCATCAAGCGCCATAATCTGGTGCAAACTCAATGGTCCAAAAATCTTAAACGTAATTGCAATCAGGCCTTTTACAATCAACGCGTCACTATCGCCGAGGAGATTTAGTTTATCAGCAGTCACTGTCGAGTGGATCCAAACTTGGGATGCGCAACCATTGACCTTTGTGGCAGGTGTTCGCAAAGCATCATCAAGCGGGGGCAAGTCGCGGCCCAGCTCAATCACATAGCGGTAGCGCTCTTCCCAATCATCCAAAAGGGCAAAGTCAGAAACGAGATCGTCGAGGGCATGAGACAAAAAAAACTCCACAGGCAATTGGGGCTGCCTGCAGAGTTAGTCAGGGAAGGCGTAGAGTTCAACTATT
The DNA here is from genome assembly GCA_043760745.1 of Hyphomicrobiales bacterium. Classification (GTDB taxonomy): domain Bacteria; phylum Pseudomonadota; class Alphaproteobacteria; order Rhizobiales; family Aestuariivirgaceae; genus Aestuariivirga. Next base: position 11,412 of record JAYUOP010000235.1, on the reverse strand, counting down.
CTTTGGCAAAATCGGTCCGCGCCACGTCGGAATAATGTCTTCTAACCGCAAGGTGGATTGCGATTGGGAGGCATCGGTCATTTCCGCCACAATAAAACCGCTGGTTTGCAGGGGATCGGTTTTCATGGCGGTATTCTTCACAAGCCCAACTTGTTTTTCAACAGTTGCTTCGTTGGCCCATTCATAAAGCAGTTTTGCGCTGTATTTGGCCTTCACCTCTAAGCGGTGCGCCACATATTGCGCCGTCTCGCACACATTTTCTTGCCGGGCGCAGAATGAACCCAAGTCAGAAACCGCATTTGTTGCCGCTGATAACAAAGCAAGCGACGATTTAGCATCATCAAATGCTGCTGATTGCGGTGTCGCTTCGTTTTCTGGCGGGGAAGGCATAAAAACCGCCAGCCCCGATAATAAAATAATCGTTCGAAATATTTTCATGTCCACACCCTCTATAACGCGGACAGTACATCATAAGTATTTATGTTCGACAAAACTCAGTATATAAGTTTTATTAGAAGTATAAATTGATTTTATACAAATTTAATTCAAATTATATACTTTAATGAAAGAACTTGTTAACCATATATTTTTGCATGCCGAACTATACTTGAATTCGCGTTTTTGAAAGGCGCTGTTAACCAGACCAAGTGCACATTACGACACAGGTTAAGAGCTGCATTTCGGTGTGACTCATGTTGGTTAAAGGTTTGCGTAATGCGTGATGTATTAGATGATGATCAAGGCAAGCTGAGCAAGATTGCCATTGTGGTAATGGGTGCCACAGCTATCGTCAGCGGCCTCATTCTTTTTAATGTAATCTTCGGCCAAACCGCAACCGGCCGCGTTGGCCACACGCTTTTATCGGATGATGTTCCTGAAGGTGCTTCAACCCGGGTCGATGTTTCGGTGGGTAGCACGATTACGCTGAGTTACGACGTTGAAGTCGAACAAGTGCAGCGCGAACTGACCGCAGCTGGTTTTTACAAAGACGCCGTTGATGGCGTTATGGGCAAAAAAACCAAACTTGCGATTGAACAATATCAACAAAGCCTCAGCATTCCGGTAACCGGCGAAGTATCGCCTGAGTTAATCGATCACATTCGCTATACCCGCCAGATTTCTCAAGCCGCTGAATTTACTGGCAGTATTGCGAAAGTCGTTGAACCAGAAAAAGTCAATGAGCAAGAATCGATAGAAACAGTGCAAATGTCATTGTCCTCGATGGGATATGAGCCCGGCCCAATAAATGGTAAGTTGAACGAGGAAACTCAGTCGGCTATTTTGAAATTCGCGATGGATCGAAACTTACCAATGGATACAACAATTACGCCCGAACTTTTGGCCGAACTTGCAAAATCAACCGACCAAGATCAACCAACAGCGCAATAATCATTGCGCCTCAAATCTGAAATCTGGGTTCAAGCCTTCCTCCGCCGCTGCATGACGCAAGGGTTATATGGCGCAGTTCTCACCCGTGGAGCGACCGAAGCCGGAGCGGTATTCGTCGTCATCAATCACTTGGATAAAACCTATGATTTGCTCGGCCCGCCACCCGGCGCCACGTTCAATGAGGTCGGTGATCGGCAGTTCACCCGCGAAACCGTTGCCGCAGTTCCTGAACCCGACATCAATACGATCTTGGCCCGCCGCAAGAAGTTTGATCCTGATCTGTGGGTTGTTGAAATCGAAGATCGCAACGGCATGGCCGGGCTTACATCAATTTCTGAATAATAAAAAAATCGCTTAGGCGTTTATTAACCATGTTCGCCTTTAACTCGTGCTTATCAGAACCATATGATCGGTTCGAAAGAGGTTAGATATGTCGCAGGCAGTTGTTGAGTTTCCCGTATCGCGCGTTTCCAAGCGTTCAATAGTGGCTCAGAATACCTCTGCCGAAATTATCATTTTCCCTGGCGTTCGCTTTGAGCGTTTAGAAGAAGAAACCGCAATCGAAGAATTGTTCAATTACGATAAAACCACAAGGCAGATGCGAACCCTATTTGCCCAATTGCTCGAATCATAAGCTATCTGGTTTTTTCTCAACGTCACACGAAGTCTTCTCTAGTGCAGCCAATACTGAAGCACGCATAAGACGATCACTCACCGGAACCCAAAATACGGCCAAGCCTGAGCGCTCACTGCTCTCTACAGACCAGCCCAAATTTCTGGGTGCCGTGTCACCTTCACCATTACCCGTCAATAATTCTACTGCCGATTTTGCAGCGGTTAATTTCACCGTGAATGTGCTGGTGCCAGATTGCGTATCATTGAGACTATAAAATTCTTTGCCATTGCGTCCATAAATTGTGAGCGTCCAATACTGGCTAGGCATTGCCGCGTTCAGCACCACCGCACCTTGCGCCAAATCAAATCTGCAAACGCCAACGATAGACGAGGACGGCAATAATGGAAACAATCGCGACTGATTTTCTGGGCCAAGAATTTGAAATGCGTTGGTGGGGATCGCCACCTGTTGCTGATTGAGTTGTCGTGCATATAAAAGTGAAGGCGAGAACAGCAGAAATGAAATATGCGTTGCAACCGCCACCAAGCCGATAACCAATAACCAGAACAGCCGGCCCATCTCAGCAACCCGTCCGGGTGAGAGCGGGCAGTGGAGGTGGTTCGTCGCCTTCAGTTGAACCCGCGATCATTAAGTTCAATGTGAAATTTGAATCATTTGCCGGGCGCAACCAATTCCCCGCTTGCGGATATTTTGAAATAACAATTTCTGCTGTGCCATCGGCGAATGTCACAACATCATCTGCCGTCAACTGCGGGGCTGGCGTAGTTGCATCGCGTTGATCGCCATCCAGTGAAATGTTCCACCAGCGGGCCGGTGGAATTATACCTTTGAGGCGAAAAACACAGTCACCATTCAGCAGATTTCCGGCATCATCGCGTTTGCGAAACAGGAATTTATTTTTGTTGGCTGGCGGTGGCAATTGTCCATCGGTCAGGAAATGTGCGATTGTGTAAGCGCTCATGGCTTGCTTCTGATCAAGTTGCCATTCTTGCCAACCTTGACCTCCGGCCGCTGATTTCATGCCATAGGAATCTTTTGCGTAAACAAAACTGCCGTAACCAAGTAAAACGCCAAGGCCAAGCGAAACGGTGACAATTGAAATGTTACGCATGGCTCAAAACCCAAAAAGTGTCTTCTTTTTCTTCCGCTTTTTAGCTTTGCTTTCGCTGCTAAATAAACTGTCAAAAAAAGATGTCTTGGTTTTGCGGGCAGTATTGGCTTTTGGCAATATGAGCTGTGCTTGGGTTTTTCGACCCGATGAATTGCGTTTTGCTCTTGCGGCCGTTTGAATACGAGGCTGTGCCCCGGTCGCATTTTTCTTCTTAAACAACGAAAACATATCATTGAGCACTACGGTTGAATCAACTGCAGCACCATTTTCACCATCGGCAGTAACAATACCAGATTCCTCGGGCAATCCACTCGCTCCGGGCAACTCTGGTGCTACTTCAGCGGCCGCAACCAATACAGGCGCGTAAGTATCGTCAAGCGGAATGCCCGCCAAACTTGCAGGCTTAAAGCCAACCTCCGCCACATCCATGATGCGCTTCCAAATTGGGGCAGGAACTTGCCCGCCGGTTACTTCGTCCATCGGCGTAAAGTCATCATTGCCAACCCAAACCCCGGTCACATTATTTGCCGTGAACCCCACATACCACGCATCGCGATAGCCTTGGTTGGTGCCGGTTTTTCCACCTTGTGGCGTAAAGCCAAGATCCGCTCGGCGCGCTGTGCCTGCTTTTACGACGGCACTGAGCATAACATTTAACTGCGCCACAGATTCTTGTTCGACCGCTTGTGGCGCATCTACTGCGTTTTTAGAGCGGCTATATAAAATATCACCGTTCGGTTTTCGGATTTCTAAAACCGCATATGGTTCAGCCAGTTTACCACTGGCAGCAAAGGTGGCGTAACCTCGGGTCAAGTCCATAAGCGTTAAAGCGCTGGTTCCCAAAACCATTGGCGCCCAAGTTTCCAATTCGCCTTGAATGCCAGCATCATGTGCCGCTTTGATAATCGCTTTGCGACCAACGGCCTGCATAATTTTGACCGGAATAGAATTGTAAGAATGCGCCAAAGCACTGGTCAATGTTGTGCGACCTACATATTTTTCGCTATAGTTTCTTGGTGACCAGTTACCAACCGACACCGGTTCATCAACAACAATTTGATCAGGTGTAAACCCACCACGCAAACCAGCCAAGTAAACAAAGGGCTTGAAGGCTGAACCTGACTGCCGCTTTGCGTCAGTTGCCCGATTAAACTGACTTTCTTCATAATTGCGTCCGCCAACAATAGCTCGAACCGCTCCATCGGGAGCCATCGTGATCGCTGCAGCTTGCTCGAATTTTTTCAAAACGCCTTCACCGTCAAGCGTTTCATTGAGAATTTTTTGACTTTCAAATTGAAGCTTTGGATTGATTGTCGTTTTGACTTCAATCACAAATTCGCCTGTGATCCGCTGTTCTTCCAAAACACTTATGGCATCCCTATAGGCCCAATCCAGAAACCAATTTGGGCTTTCTGTCGTGTTTTGGGCAACGACCTGAACTGGGCTACGTCTGGCTTGCAGTAAATCACCTTGCGTAATGAAACCTGAATCCAGCATCCGATATAGAACTACATTTGCTCTCGCCCGTGCTGCTTCAATATTTTGATGCGGCGCATAATTTGTTGGCGCTTTGAACAGTCCCGCCATCATCGCCGCTTCAGACAACGTAACATCGCGCGCCGACCTACCAAAATAAAATTGCGCCGCTGCTTCAACGCCGTAATTGCCACCACCAAGATAAGAGCGATCAAGATAAAGTTTAAGAATTTCTTCTTTGGTCAAACGGGCTTCAAGCCAGAGCGAGAAAAACGCTTCATGAACTTTGCGGGTTATTGTGCGCTCAGGTGACAGAAAAAGATTTTTGGCAACCTGCTGCGTGATCGAGGAGCCACCTTGCCTTACACCATTGGCACTCGCATTTTGCTTTAACGCTCGCGCCGTACCGATTAGATCGACACCAAAGTGATCAAAAAATCTGGCATCTTCTGTAGCTAAAATAGCTTTGATCAGAAGCGGAGAAATTTCTTCCAACGGCACAGCATCATCCTGCCGGATCCCCCGTCGTCCAATAATCTCACCATTACCATCCGTAAATGTGACCGCATATTCGCGGCCTTTATCCCAGATATCGCCAGTGTCCGAAAACGGTGGCAGCGCAAAAGCCAGCAAGCCGAAAGCCGCCGCAGTGCCCAATGTCGCCATGTCGTCAATGATATCAATCAGCCAACGTTTGGGACCCTTGATGCTGAACCGATGAATGAAAGACGAATAAGCCGAGCTACCGCGTTTGATCCCGTCCCAAATTTCAAACAGGCCAGAGCTGACATAAGAATCAAATGTCCAAAAAGCCCGGTAAAGCGGATTTCGCGTTGGAAGTTTTGCCAAGATTTCGTGCCCACGGACCTTTCGGATCATCTTCTTAGAGGGTTGTTTGGAAGCCTGCAAGTTAAGCTCCGATTATGACCAAATCGCGCCGAAGTAGAGTGGCGTAAATATAGGCAGAAATGCATATGTTGCGTAAATTTTGAACAATAAATTGATGGCTTGCTCGCGATTGGCGTCATTAACAAGTGTTAACGCTTATCCATAAGTGGCACAGGAATTGCCTTGTCTCTCAGCAAAATGCCTGAAAATCAGGCGGATCGATTAAATGGGGCTCCCAATGTCAAAATTATTTTCCTGGCTTAGCGCAGGCGTATTAGTAAGCTTCGCAACGCCCGCTTTTGCGCAAACCGCCGAAATTAATGCCGGTGATACAGCTTGGGTTTTGACGGCAACTTGCCTCGTTTTGATGATGACGATTCCCGGTTTAGCATTGTTTTATGGCGGCTTGGTGCGGAAGAAAAACGTGCTATCCACCCTGATGCAGAGTTTTGCCGCCTGTTGCTTGCTCACAATACTCTGGGTGTTTTTTGGTTATTCATTGGCCTTCAGCGGCTCTGGTCCTTTTCTCGGCGATACGTCAAAATTCTTTCTCGCGGGCGTCGGAAAAGAGAGCGTTACCGGAACCATCCCCGAAAGCCTGTTCATGGTTTTCCAAATGACTTTTGCGATTTTGACACCTGCCGTTATCTGCGGCGCATTTGCCGACCGTATGAAATTCTCAAGTCTGTTGGTTTTTCTTTCCGGTTGGCTGATGTTGGTTTATGTGCCCGTTGCCCATTGGGTTTGGGGCGGTGGTTTTTTGGCCAAAATGGGTATCTTGGATTTTGCAGGTGGCTTGGTCGTTGAAATCAACTCCGGCGTGGCGGGCCTCGTGGCCGCGATTATGCTCGGCAAGCGCAAAGGCTTCCCGCAAGAAGCCATGCCGCCCCACAACCTTATTCTCTCGGTCACAGGTGCGGCCTTGCTCTGGGTTGGCTGGCTTGGCTTCAATGGCGGCTCCGCATTGGCGGCAAACAGCACTGCGGCTTTGGCATTAGCCAATACACAAATCGCTGGTGCGGCTGGCGCATTAGGTTGGCTTGCCTTGGAATGGAAAATCCATAACCGTCCGAGCGTTCTTGGCATAATCTCAGGTGCAGTTGCAGGGCTGGTTGCCATCACACCAGCCTGCGCTTTTGTTTCGCCGATGGGGGCGATTGCTATCGGCCTCTTCGCTGGCCTCGGCTGTTTCTATGCGTCAACCTCGATGAAACGCAAATTTGGTTATGACGATTCGCTTGATGTCTTTGGCGTTCATGGCATCGGTGGTTTAATCGGAACCCTGGGCATCGGCGTTTTTGCGTCAGCCAGCTGGGGCGGTACATCTGGTCTCATTGAAGGCAGCGGGCAGCAATTCATGATCCAACTGGCGGGCTGCGCCATTGTTGCGGCGTGGTGCGCTATCATCAGCTTTGGCTTACTTTGGGCCATCGAGAAGACCATGGGTCTGCGGGTTACCCGTGAAATGGAAATCGAAGGTCTTGATCTTAATCTTCACGGCGAAGTGGTTCCATAATTTTGCGAATGGCGCTATGTCAGCACAATGACTGATGATGCGCCATTCTGGAAAACCAAATCTTTAAGTGAAATGTCAAAGCCCGAATGGGAAAGCCTGTGCGATGGCTGCGGACGCTGCTGCCTTAATAAACTGGAGGACGAAGACAGTGGCGAATATCTTTACACCAAAGCCGCCTGCAAATTACTCGATCTCAAGACTTGTCAGTGTACGGATTATATCAATCGCGCCGCCGTTGTTCCTGATTGTATAACATTAACGCCAAAGAATGTGAGCGAATTGGGCTGGCTGCCGAAAACCTGCGGCTATCGCTTGTTATCAGAAGGAAAGTCACTGGCATGGTGGCATCCGCTCGTGTCAGGAACATCAGATACTGTTATCGAAGCGGGTATCCATGTGGCAGGTGAAGCCTACTCTGAAACCGGAATTACCGTCGATGATCTCGTCGATCACATTTGGCAACTACCAAAAGCAAAACGACGGGTAAGGTTGATTTAAGCGCCAAAGCAAACACCCTTCCCCCTAAGGGGGGAAAGGCTTATGTAAGTGAAACCAATCTTTGAAATCACTCAGCCGCTGGTTTCCGAACTTTATCGGACGCTTCGATGATCAGCGGATCAAGCCCCGCACCGCCGGTCGCCAGATACTTAAAGAAATGCGTGCGCATTCTGGGGTCCCAGAAGCTATTGATATGATTGGCAATTTCTTTTACAGCTTCATCATGGCCGTAGGCTTTGAAAAATCCTGCGATCTGATTAGTCATCCGAACGATATCTGCAGTTTCCATAATTACTCCTGATCAAAAATCATAACGCCACCCTTAGAAAGGGCAGCGAGTTTGAGGCCTGCTTGATTTGCCAATTGCAAGGCCAATGCGGTCGGCGCTGAAACTGTGGCCAACGCGCCAATTCCTGCAAGCGCACATTTTTGTACCAACTCGAAACTACAGCGGCTGGACATCAGCACAAAGCCATAGCGCGGGTTCATTTGTCCGAACGCCATAGCGCCAATCAACTTGTCGAGCGCATTGTGGCGGCCAACATCTTCCCGCGCCAATAAAATATCTCCGTGTACGGAACACCACGCCGCCGCATGTACCGTGCGATTGATCGCATTCATCGGCTGATGCGCGGGCAGGGCGGCATAAGCGGCGGCCACTGCTTCCGGATTGAGGGTGGATTTTCCAACTGTTCCTTTAGGCATGCGAATGGCATCGCGAATATCTTCAATCCCGCAAAGCCCGCACCCAACGCGACCTTCTAAACTGCGCTTCACCATCCGGTCACGATTAATGTGGTTTTCTTCAGCCGCAATATCAACCGCAAAACCTTGTTCCGAAGGCAGAGCCAACACAGTTTTAACGTGGGTTGCGTCCATGATAATGCCCTCGGCCAGCGCAAAGCCTATTGCAAAGTCCGACAAATCAGCGGGTGTGGCCATCATCACTGCATAAGGTTCCGAGTTAAACATGATGGCAACCGGAACTTCTTCGGGAACCTGCCAAGTGATTTTGGATTGTCCTATTGAAGAATGAAGTGTGCCCGTTGCCGCGACTGAGTTCACTCCGCCGCCACCAAGGGTGTCACACTGATGCGCTTATTTTCATCTTCACGAATTTCCCAATCCTTCTGCCATTCCGACTGTTGATTGGACAGGGTAATCTGAACCGCCGTGACTTTATACTCAGGGCAATTCGTGGCCCAATCGGAATACTCAGTCGTGATCACATTGGCCCCAGAAACCGGATGATGGAAAGTTGTGTAAACCACACCTTGTGCCATGCGATCAGAAATCAGTACACGGAGCGTTGTAGCACCAACCCGACTTGAAATCGAAGCCATCTGGCCGTCTTTAATCCCGCGCATTTCTGCATCATGCGGATGAATTTCCAAAACATCTTCGGGATGCCAAGTGATGTTTTCGGTCCGCCGCGTTTGCGCACCAACATTATACTGGGACAAAATCCGGCCTGTTGTGAGAATGAGCGGGAATGAACGATTAGTCCGTTCCGCGGTTGGGATAAATTCGGTAATCATGAACCGGCCAAGACCGCGCACAAAGCCACCGACGTGCATCAGCGGTGTTCCATCGGGGGCCTTGTCATTGCAAGGCCATTGGATCGATCCCATCCGGTCTAGTTTTTCAAAGGACACACCTTTGAATGTTGGTGTGACCATGGCTATCTCATCCATGATTTCGGCGGCTGAATTATACCGCATGTCATAACCCATCGCTTGAGCCAACTCGCTCACCACTTGCCATTCATGCTTGCCCTGCATCGGCGCCTTAACTTGGCGAACGCGGTTGATCCGGCGTTCAGCGTTGGTGAATGTGCCGTCTTTTTCCAAGAAAGATGTGCCGGGGAAAAACACATGGGCGAATGCTGCCGTTTCATTCAAAAACAAATCCTGCACCACAACACATTCCATGCTTTCCAAACCGGCGGTCACATGATTGGTGTTGGGATCAGATTGCGCAATATCTTCGCCTTGAATGAAGATACCTTTGAAGGTTCCTTCAAGCGCAGCGTCCAACATATTGGGAATACGAAGGCCGGGTTCAGAATCCATTGAGGTCTTCCAAACCTGCTCAAACATTTCTCGAACAGTGTTATCCGAAACATGGCGATAACCCGGATACTCATGCGGGAACGATCCCATATCGCAAGCACCTTGGACGTTGTTTTGTCCACGCAACGGATTGATACCAACGCCATTGCGGCCAACATTTCCGGTGAGCATCGCAAGGTTGGCCATCGACATCACCATGGTCGTACCTTGGCTATGTTCGGTAACACCGAGACCATAATAGATAGCACCATTGCCGCCCGTGGCATAAAGCCGTGCTGCACCGCGAATGTCATCTGGGTTAACGCCAGCAATCAATCCCATCGCTTCCGGAGAATTAATCGGTGTACGGATGAAATCACACCAGCGACCAAACTCAACTGGGTCACAACGCTCAGCGATGTATGATTTATTCTCTAAGCCCTCAGTCAAAATCACATGTGCCAAAGCATTAACAATAGCGACGTTGGTTCCGGGTTGCAGCGGCAAATGATATTGTGCTTCGATATGAGGCGAGCGCACGATATCGGTTTTGCGCGGATCAATCACGATGAGCTTCGCACCAGAGCGCAAACGCTTCTTCATACGCGATGCAAATACCGGATGACCATCGGTTGGGTTGGCGCCAATCACCACGATCACATCAGCTTCATCAACTGATTTGAAATCTTGCGTTCCGGCGGAAGTTCCAAAAGTTTTGCTCAAGCCATAACCCGTTGGCGAATGGCAAACCCGGGCGCATGTATCAACGTTATTATTCTTGAAAGATGCCCGGATCATTTTTTGAACGACAAAAACTTCTTCATTGGTGCAGCGCGACGAGGTGATCCCGCCGATTGAGCCGCGGCCATATTTTTTCTGAATAGATTTGAAGCGATCTGCTGCAAAGCCAATGGCCTCTTCCCAAGACACTTCTTTCCATGGATCGGTAATCGCATCGCGCACCATGGGCTTGGTTACCCGGTCTTTATGCGTGGCATAGCCCCAAGCAAATCGGCCTTTGACGCAAGAGTGACCTTCGTTGGCACCACCATCTTTATACGGCACCATGCGAACAACTTCGTCGCCCTTCATTTCGGCTTTGAAGGAACAGCCCACGCCACAATAGGCGCAAGTGGTCACAACTGAATGCTCAGCTTGACCAAGTTTGATGACTGATTTTTCAGTAAGAGTTGCCGTAGGGCATGCTTGAACGCACGCACCACAAGACACGCATTCAGAATTGAGGAAACTTTCGTCCATTCCGGCGGAAACGTGGGATGCGAACCCACGACCATCAATGGTCAGCGCAAATGTACCTTGAACTTCTTCGCATGCCCGAACGCAGCGCGAGCAAACAATGCATTTGGCGGGATCAAAAGTGAAATAGGGGTTGCTCTCATCTTTCGCTTTGAAGCGAAAATTCTCTTCGCCACCAATGCGGGTTGGGGTCGTGTGGTTGTCACCTTCGTAACCGTAGCGCACATCTCTGAGTCCAACGGCTCCGGCCATATCTTGCAATTCGCAATCGCCATTGGCAGCGCAGGTTAAGCAATCAAGCGGATGGTCCGAGATATAAAGCTCCATCACACCTTTGCGCAAATTGGCCAAACGATCCGTCTGTGTACGGACTTTAATCCCTGACGCAACAAGAGTGGTGCAAGAAGCAGGCGTTCCCTTACGCCCTTCAACTTCGACGAGGCAAAGACGGCATGATCCAAAGGAGTTCAAAGAGTCAGTGGCGCAGAGCTTTGGGATCTTAGTGCCAAGCTCCATCGCGGCCCGCATGATCGACGTTCCTTCAGGAACCGTAATGGCATGACCATCAATTTCCAAAGTCACCATTGTT
>JAYUOP010000234.1:0-2653 GCA_043760745.1 Hyphomicrobiales bacterium | reverse complement strand
AGAAGATGCATTCGTATTAGTGATGAGCCACAGCTATGCGCTTGATTTTGAAATTGTTGATTACGCATTGCGCAACTCTGCATTCTCTTTCGTCGGTCTTATCGGCAGTCAAACCAAACGCGCGCGCTTCATCAAGCGATTGCGCGAAGCGGACGTTGACACAACCCGACTCACCTGCCCGATTGGCGTTTCGTCCCTTAAATCAAAACTCCCCGCCGCAATTGCCGCAGGTGTAGCTGTTCAAATGATCGAACAATACGAACTTCATAAGGCCATCGCGCCTTCACAATATAGAGCTGCTCACTAATGGATCCCTTTCTCACGGAATGGCTTAATATTCTCGTCCGCTGGGGCCACTTGGTGGCTGGCATCGCTTGGATTGGCACATCATTCTATTTCGTCGCTCTTGATCTTTCCCTGCGCAAAGCCGCCGCAATGCCCGAAGGCGTTTCCGGTGAAGCATGGGAGGTGCATGGTGGCGGTTTTTATCATGTGCGCAAATATCTCTCGGCCCCCGCAGAACTCCCACCACATTTGATTTGGTTTAAATGGGAGGCCTACCTCACCTGGATCACTGGCTTTCTGCTGCTCATCATCCAATATTACATCGCCGCAGACGTATATCTGATTGACCCATCCGTGTTGCCCCTCACCACGTGGCAAGCCATTGGTATTTCTGTCGCGTCACTTCTCGGCGGTTGGCTCATTTATGATGGGCTATGCCGCTCACCCATTGGCAAGCACACCGGATGGTTGGCGCTGAGCGTTTACGCATTGATCATTGCAGGTGCTTATTTCTTCTCCCAGGTTTTTTCAGGCCGTGGCGCGTTCATTCACATCGGCGCATTTGTTGGAACGATGATGGCAGCGAATGTGTTTGCGGTGATCATCCCCAATCAACGTAAAATCACCGCCACGCTGCTCAAGGGCGAAAAGCCTGATCCCAAATACGGCATCATTGGCAAGCAGCGCTCCCTGCACAATACTTATCTCACACTGCCCGTTCTCTTCATGATGACTAGTAATCATTATTCAATAATCACAGGCCACCCGCAGGCTTGGGCATTGGTTGGTTTGATCGTGTTGATCGGTGGCGTGTCGCGTCACTTCCTGCTACGACATGAGGTGGGCGATGAGATGGGCCAGATCGCGTGGACGATACCTGTGATCGCGTTGTGCCTTGCTGGTGTGGTCATGCTCACGCAACCGCAAACCATCGCATACAACGGGCCCAAAGTGACAGATGAGGAAGCCTTCAACATCGTGCAAAATCGTTGCAGCTCGTGCCACGCTGCAAACCCATCTGATGATAAAATCAAAGCTGCCCCCAAGGGCATTATGTTCACCTCAGTTGACGACATAAAAAAATACGCCAAGCAAATTGAGGTTCAAGCCGTGCGCAATAACGCCATGCCCATGGGCAACAAAACCCATATGTTACTCGAAGAGCGCGCCAAATTGGGCGCATGGATTGCTGCACAATGATAACACTTGCCGATATAAATCAGATGACTGATGAAGCCTTCACTGCGCAATTTGGCGAAGTCGCCGAGCATTCGCCATGGGTGGCCGAAGACGCAACGCTAGACCGCCCTTACGCGACATTTCCCGATATGCGCTCAGCGTTCATCGACGCTGTTTCAGACGCGGACCGCGATTCTCAACTCGCGCTTCTCCGCGCTCATCCTGATCTCGCCACCAAGGCGAAACTGACCGAAGATTCAACCAACGAACAAAAAGGCGCAGGCCTTGATACTTTAAGCGCAGAAGAATTCGCCAATTTCACGCGGTTGAATGATCTCTATAAAGCGCGAAATGGTTTCCCCTTTATCTATGCTGTGAAGGGTGCCACCAAACACCAAATCCTCGCTGCCTTTGAACAACGTATCAAAAACAATAAAGACTTGGAATTTGATACGGCCATTTTGCAAGTCTGCCGCATCATCAGTTTCAGATTAGAAGCAATGGTCGCGCCATGACAAAATTACTGCTGGGCCAAATCGTTGCTTTTGGAGATACTCCGCAAGACCTCACCCACGAAATACGTGGTGCCATTGTTATCGGAGATGATGGCCGCATCTTATGGCACGGCCCACTTCCTCTGTTGCCGCGCGCATTCGAACTCACACCACGCCAAGATTATGGTCAATCATTATTGATGGCAGGATTTATCGATCCGCATATCCACTTCCCGCAATACCGCATGTTGGCCGCAGCAGCTACCGATCTTCTCGATTGGTTGACGCGCTACACATGGCCTGAAGAAGCGCTTTATGCAGATCAGGCACATGCAACCAAAGCCGCCGATATATTTTTGTCGCGTTTGTTCAAAAACGGAACGACCTCAGCAATGGCCTTTTGTTCGTCGCATAAAGCCGGTGCCGAAGCCTTGTTCAAAGCCGCACTAAAAAACAACATGGCATTGATCACCGGCAAAACCTTGATGGACCGCAATGCCATTCCAGCGGTTCAAGATACCGTCGAGCAAGGCGTACTCGAAACACTGGCTCTGCATGAAGCCTATCACAACAACGGGCGTTTAAGACACGCGGTGTCGCCACGCTTTGCCATCACCTCGACAGAGGCTCAACTCAAATCCTCAGGCGAATTATTGCAACTGTGCAAGGGCGCATTGATGCAAACTCACATTTCG
>JAYUOP010000233.1:0-6512 GCA_043760745.1 Hyphomicrobiales bacterium | reverse complement strand
TGGGTGGCGCGCAGAACACCTGGCAAAAAGAGGAGTTCCCTTGGATGGTAGCCGAAAAGCAAGCTATTCGTGAATGGGTATGGGATCGCGCAAAACCGTACATCGGCGTTTGTTTGGGACATCAACTTTTGGCAGAAGCGCTGGGCGGTCAGGTCGGTCTTGCGGAAAAGCCAGAAGTTGGCGTGCATGACGTAGCACTAACGCAAGACGGAGCAAAGCATCCGTTTTTTGCTGGCTTAGAGCTACGTCATAAAGTTATGCAATGGCATCATGCCGAAGTGCAGCGCGCGCCGCAGGGGGCTCAAGTGTTGGCGCAGTCTGCTACGACAGCTGTGCAGGCTATGGCGGTTGATATGCATGCCGTCAGCACGCAATTCCATTGCGAGTTTTCGCCGCAGACCGTGGCTTTGTGGTCTTCACTGCCTGCGTATATTGAAGTGTTGGACCGCGAGTTGGGTCAAGGTGGATATGCCAAATTGAAAACAGAATGTTATCCGCTCATGCCAAGCATGGCGAAAATGACTCGGCAGATCTATGATAATCTGGTGCGCGCCACTGGGCTTAGAACTTAAGGAAAAAGACCTCGCCTTCGCTTTCTTCGGTGTCGAGCCAGAAGAAATTATGTTGCGGGTATTCCGCTTCAATAATGTGGCGACCAGTACCGATTTCACAGAGTATTCCACCGCCGGGATTCAAATGCTTTGGCGCTTCGGACAAAATGCGGCGTGTGAGATCGAGACCATCTTTGCCGCTTACATGCGCCATGACGGGTTCATGGGCATATTCAGGTGAAAAGGCTGCAACTTCGGCTTCAGCCACATAAGGCGGGTTGGTAATAATGATATCGTATTTTTTTTGCGAAATTGGTGCAAACAAATCTCCGTGATGCAAGGTAATGCGGTTATCCATTTCATGATCAGACAGATTAATTTTTGCCACCTCGAGCGCATCGGTTGATAAGTCGATTGCATCAATTTCGGCATGGGGGAAAATACTTGCTGCGATGATGGCAAGACAGCCAGAACCGGTGCAGAGATCAAGAACGGATTTTACGCTATCGACATCTTCAATCAGATTGAGACCTTCATTGCCAAAGAGTCCCGCATACATCAGTTCTCCGATGTAAGAACGTGGAACAATGACACGTTCATCAACGTAAAAAGGCACGCCATGAATGTAGGTTTTTTTGGTGAGGTAGGCCGCAGGTTTTCGCGTGGTGATCCGTGCACGGATGATATCAAGCACCGCTTGGCGCTCTTGGGGCAATAGTCTGGCATCAAGCCACGGATTGATGTCATCGATCGGTAGATGCAGGGTTTCTAAAATTAAGAACGCTGCTTCATCGACGACACTTGATGTACCATGGCCATGAACCAGCTTTGCTTTGCGAAATTCAGTCAAAGCGTAACGCAGAAAATCTCTGATGGTGATGAAGGTTTGATCAGGCATGGGGAACACTCAATTTTTGAGCTTTTGGTGAAACTAGATTTCCGCCGTTATGGGCAAGGCCAATTAACAAGACAATATAAAATCCGGCGAGCGTGATTGGCAAAGCATTAATGCCGAACGCATCAATGGCTGCACCCGCAATTGGCGGCCCTATAAGTCCTCCAACGCCCCACATAGCCGCAACCGCTGCCGAACCAGCAATGATGTCAGAGCCTTTGAAGACATCACCTACGGTTGCCAATGCGACCACGTAAACACCAAATGCGGAAGCCGTGACAAGAACCATCAATGGCCAAATGGCCCAAGTATTAATCAAGAAGTTCATGGCGAAACAAGCAACCACCGTAACAATTGCCGACCCCACGACAACGCCACGCTTAGACCACTTATCAGCAAGCAAGCCCATGGGATAAAACAAGAAAACATTTCCGATAATGGCAAGGCCCAGAATGGTGGTTGAAGTGGATAACGGCAAACCATTGCGCAAGCCATAGATTGCGAAAAAAGAAATCAGTACACTGTCGAATAATGTGGCGGCACCAACTGCAAAAAGCAAAACTGGTGCAAGTTTTACGACCCGGAAAAACCCGCCAGCTTTCTCCTGCTTAAACATATCATCTTGAACTTTGACAAACGTCAGCGGCAAGATGCTCAAAGACACACAAGTGATACCAATCAACCATGGCAACCAACCTTCAAAACCGGTGAAAGGTACCAGCAGTGGCCCGACAGAAAATGTGATCGCCAAAACAGAGGTATAAATACCCATTAATCGCCCACGATTTTTTTCGTCAGCGAAGGTCAAAACCCACGCTTCACTGACGGTAAACAAAGTTCCAGCGGCAATGCCGAAAACAAAACGAATGGGAAACCACATCCAAACCGCAGGCGCTAATTGAAATCCGGCAAGGCACAAAATGAGCATTGCAACGACAGTGAACACAACAGGCTTTGAACCATAACGGCTAACAATGCGCGGCAGAAACGGCCCAACGATAAGAATACCAATCGGACCCATAGCGGCATTCAGCCCCATAACCCAAGCGGGCAGTCCTTGCGCCTCCATCCGGAGTGGCATCAACTGCAACACCAACCCCATCGCAATATCGCAGCACGCTACAGTGGCAATGGCTGCAATCAAATTACCATACGGGCGGGCAGGTGGTGATGGTTGTTTCGTCATTGCAATGGTCTAGCTGATGGCATTGCAGGCAGCAAGTCATCTGCAAATTTTCGCGGTATTAAACAAAGGCGCACCTCCTTTTGATACCTCTTTCTAGACAGCATCAATTTCCACTCGTATTACTAGAATATGCTTTATTCGATTGCTCAATTTCTTGATTGGTTTGGTCTTTGTGTTTTTGCTCTATCGGGTGCGCTTGTTGCCTCGCGAAAGCAAATGGACATTGTCGGGTTTGCTTTGTTGGGCAGTGTAACCGGCATCGGTGGCGGAACAATCAGAGACGTGCTCATGGGAGCGCTTCCTGTGTTTTGGGTGCAAAAACCCGCCTATCTCCTCACTTGCGTTTCGGTATCTTGCGTAGCCTTTTTTGTCGCGCATTTGATGCAGTCGCGGCAAAAACTGTTGATCTGGGCTGATGCTGTGGGGCTCGCACTTTTCTGTGTAACCGGTGCGGACATTGCGCAGAACCAGGGTGCAGGTGCTGTGGTCTCCATTGCTTTGGGTGTGGCTACAGCAACTTTTGGCGGAATCATTCGCGATATTCTCAGCGGCGACAGCCCAATTATTCTTCGCCGCGAAATCTATGTTACTGCCGCATTTCTGGGAGCGTCTGTTTTTGTGTTGGGGCAATATCTCGGATTTTTAAAAGATGTGGCCTTGGTTGCAGGCTTTGCTTCAGCTTTTGCCTTGCGGGCCGCTGCCATTAGTTTTGATCTCTCGCTACCTGTGTTTGATCGCAGCGAATGATCGGCGCTAAATCTTGCGTCAATGCCTCATGATTGCTAGATGCTGAATTCATTATGACAAAACTCAAAGTACTTCTCATTCCTGTAACGCCGTTTCAGCAGAACTGTTCTCTTGTGTTTAATGAAGACACGCAAACTGGTGCTGTGGTTGATCCCGGTGGGGATGTGGCGCTGATATTGGATGCGATCAAACAATCAGGTGTTAAGGTTGAAAAAATCCTGCTCACCCATGGCCATATTGATCATGCAGGTGGCGCGGCTGAACTTCGCGCGGCACTTGGGGTGTTGATTGAAGGGCCACACTTGGAAGACAAGTTCTTGCTTGATGATTTGCCGACCTCGGGAGCGAAATATCAGATGAAAGGCGTTTTGCCGGTAACGCCTGATCGCTGGCTTGTCGAAGGCGATGAGGTTTCGGTTGCTGGGGTGAATTTTGTAGTTTTGGAAGCGCCGGGACACACGCCGGGCTCCGTTGTTTTTTTCAATGCTGAGCATAAGTTTGCCCTGATGGGGGATGTTCTGTTTAAAGGTTCCATCGGGCGCACAGATTTTCCGCGCGGCGATCATGCGACTCTTATCAAGTCAATTCGCGATAAGATTTTGCCACTTGGTGACGACGTGTCTTTTTTGCCGGGGCACGGCGAACCTTCGACTGTTGGTCAAGAACGCAAGACTAACCCTTATCTTCAGGATTAAATTTGCATTTCTACGAGGCGGGAATTAGCCGCAAAATAGGCATCTCCCGTTGATTTGAAGATGCCGCATTCCTGAGCTGCACCGGTGCCAAAGGTTTCGCAATATTGGCCGTTTGAGGCTGTCCAGCTGCCGGTGCCAGCACCCTTAGCGTCGTCTTGAAATTCGAAGCTGCCGTCGGCATTGTAGGTCACAAAACCATTGCCATCTTTACGGGTATATTGAAAAGTTTTGCCGGCAATTGTGTTGCTTATTTCAGATGCTGATAATTCGCGAATAGTTTGGCCTTGTTTTGAAGACGTGGCTGATGAGCCGCCATTAGTAATGCGAATGCCTTTAGGGCCTTTTGAACAGGCCACCAAAAGCCCGCCGCAAACCAGCGCTGCCAAGATCAGTTGTAATTTGCCGTCGTACTTCACCGGGGAATTCCTAATTTTCAAACATGCATGTGCCACAGGTTGGCATTTGCTTCAAGTCTGGCCTTAAATTTCGTTGCTCGATTCCACAATAACGCGCGAACCAATTGGCGTTCGGCGATAAAGTTCGGCCACATCTTGGTTCAACATGCGGATGCAGCCTGAAGACATGGCTTTGCCAATCGACTTTGGGTCATTGGTGCCGTGAATGCGGAAGAGGGTGTCCACGCCATCGGCATAAAGATAGAGCGCACGCGCACCCAATGGATTATCAGGACCGCCGGGCATGCCGTTCTCCCATTTCTTCGCATTCTCATCGCGTAAGACCATTTCTTCTGGCGGCAACCAGCGCGGCCAGCGGCGTTTCATGCCAATGCGGGCTTCGCCGCTCCAGGCAAACCCTTGACGGCCAACGCCAACGCCAAAGCGCAATGCTGCGTAATTCTCGCGGACCAAATAAAGGAAGCGCTCCTGTGGATTGATGATAATTGTGCCGGGAAACTCGCCGCCCTGATAATCCACGAGCTGACGTTGGAATTTCGGTGGAATTTTCCGCAGGTTGATTTCGGTGATTTCAAAATCGATTGGCGATTCCGCAGGTGGTAATTGCGAATAGTCGCGGCCGATGGCGTCGTCACCATAAAGCGCATTTGCTTGGCTTGGTAAAACATTAGAGGTCATTGCAGCAGCACATGCAAACATGCCACGCAATGCATTGCGACGGGTGACGATGTTAGACATGATGTTGCTCCTTCCGCAACGCTATATCGCGAGAGGAAGGGGCAGAAGCGTGATCAAGTTAAGGCGAATGTGTGGTGAAGTTGAAATCCGAAATCACGCTAGCGTGAAGCGAGCCTTGCCAACGGTATAGTTGCCATTGCTACCATTGATTGGCGCGCAGGACATGGGAACGCCGCCGGGCAAGAATGGCGCTGGCGAGAAGCTTTCGCAGAGTTGACCGTCTTTGGCCAACCATTTGCCTTTGGTAGTGCCTTTGCCATCGACTTCAACTAGCGATGTGCCATCGTTAGCGTAAAGTGTCACGCCGCTGTTGTTAGGACCTTTCCAACGCCAGCTTTTGCCCGCGATGGCTTTTTTAATTTGCGATTGCGAGAGACCAACCGGGGCCACAGGTGCAATCGGCTCGATAGGCTCAAGTGGCTCTGCGGCAACATCGACCGATGGCGCTGACTTCTTCGCGAACATGCCGCCCATTGAGCTGCCACCAGTGGTGCAACCCGCAAGGACAACGCAAGTGCTAGAAACGATGAGATATGAAACAAACTTATGCATGGGTAATTTTTCCCCCGAATGAACCCTCAGAAACACTTAACATATGGCGAGAATAAGGAAATACCTTTTTTTGGGTATGAATTATCGGGAAGTGACTTGAATTGGTTGTGGAACATCGCGCGTTGCCAACGGCAAACCGGTCGCTGGATCGACGATAATCAGGATCGGTTCTTGACTGGCTGAACCGAAAATCGGAGAAGCGTCTTCAGCGGCGGCGCTCAGGCTGGCGCACATCACGGCAATTGCTACAAACACAAACTTCATTTTTGACCCCGGGCTTTAGACAGATTAAATGTAATTTTGCGGCAGGTTCGGTTTCTAAACCGTTAACGATGTTTCGTGATGCTTGATTGGAATTGACAGTTGCGCGAAAACTATCCAACCAGTTTTAAATGACTACTGAAACTCATCCCAAACTATCTGAATGGCTGGCGCTGGTTGAGACCGCTTTTAAGTCCGCAGATCTGATCAAGATTACATTGGCAAAGCCCGCGACTTCAGCTGGGGATTTAAAGTCGGTTGATATCCGCCCGATGATGATTAAGCGCGAAATGAAATTGAGTTTCACGCATCATCATAAGACGCGGGACATTGTGAAGAATTATAGTTTGATTGAAGCGCAGGTTTTGTTGGGGCGGCTTGTGTCGGAGATTTTTGCAAGCGCGCGCTTGCATTTGGTCGGCGCGGATATTGGTTTGGCGCGGCAAGGCGATAATTTTATTCTGGTGACGG
>JAYUOP010000232.1:0-18017 GCA_043760745.1 Hyphomicrobiales bacterium | reverse complement strand
CAAGGGATCGCGCCAGAGAATTGGCGAGCTAATGACCCAAATCACTTTCACAGATTTTGAGAAAGTGGACATTCGCGTCGGAACGATAATCGAAGCTCTGCCTTTTCCCGAAGCGCGGAAACCCGCATTTAAATTGCGCATCGATTTTGGCCCAGAGATTGGTGTCAAAAAATCTTCCGCTCAAATCACGCCCCATTACTCTGCCGAAAACTTGATCGGCAAACAAATCGCAGCCGTAATCAATTTTCCACCTCGCCAAATCGGCCCCTTTATGTCGGAGGTGCTAACCCTCGGGTTCCCGGATGCCGATGGCGGCGTTGTTATCATATCCCCAAGCCAAATCGTGCCAAATGGCGGTAAATTATTCTGATGAACCGGATCGAAACCATTGCCGAACTTGAAGCGATTTACAATGTCGCCCCTGCTCTAGCGTCTACCGCCAAAGAGCTCGACCATATTGCACCAGCTTACCAGAAGATGATTGCGCTTTCACCATTTGTAGCGCTGTCAACAATTGGCCCTGGTGGCATGGATTGCAGTCCGCGCGGCGATCTTTCTGGTTTTGTTAAAATTCTTGATCCAAAAACGTTAGCCATGCCGGATCGGCGCGGCAATAACCGCATTGATAGCTTGAGAAACATTGTGAGCGATCCGCGCGTGGCTCTGTTGTTCCTCATTCCCGGCAGCGGCACCACTTTTCGCGTCAATGGCAAAGCCTATCTCACCACTGACCCCGATCTTTGCCAATCGTTTGCGGTTGAAGAAAAACCACCCCGCAGTGTGATCATCGTGAACGTTGAAGCCTGCTACTTCCAATGCGCCCGCGCCATCTTGCGATCTGGCCTGTGGGACCCAGCAAATCACGTCGCCAAAGATGCGATACCGACGACAGGTGAAGTTTTAGAATCGCTGACCAAGGGTGAAATTAGCGCCGCAGAATACAATCGCGAATGGCCAGGACGCGCCAAAGTCAGCATGTGGTGAATAAAACATCCAAATTAAATCGGCATTGATATGACGACCCTTAATCCGCCCAATGGACTATCTGCGAGTGTGATCTCACCACCATGCGCATGGGCAATATCCAGAGCAATAGCTAAGCCAAGCCCAGATCCACTGGTGTCAAGATTGCGTGCTGCATCCAGCCTCACAAAGGGGCGAAACACATCCGCGCGCTGGGCAAGAGGAATACCTTGTCCATCATCATCGACAAATAATTCAAAACTTTTGGCGCTGACTTCCCCGGAGATTTTAACATTTTTGCCATGTCGCGCTGCATTGGCAATGACATTAGTTAAAAGCCGCCGAAATGAACCAAGCTTCAACGGCATAACAATATCGGGTACGTCTGCAACAGTGATACTTGCCCCGTCCCGCGCAACTGCAGCAACCACAGACAGAATGATTTCTCTTAGGTTCACCGCACTGGTCTGCTCACCACCATCCCCGCGCACAAATGCCATATAGTCTTCTAACATTTGCTGCATCTCAGTCACGTCTTCGTGCAGTGGTTTGGTCCGGCTGTTTTCTCCAATAATAGCGAGACCCAATTTAAATCGCGTAAGAATAGTGCGGAGATCATGGGAAACACCCGCAAGCATCGCAGTGCGCTGCTCAACGTGACGCGCAATCCGGTCTTTCATTTCCACGAACGCCGTTCCCGCCAACCGCACTTCAGTTGCACCACGTGGTTTAAAATTGCCGTCGTCACGGCCCTGCCCAAAGTCTTGCGCCGCTTTTGTAAGGTCTAATATTGGACGAATTTGATTGCGTAAAAATACCACAGCAATCGAAGTCAAAATCAATGTTGATAGCAGCATAAATAAGATCAAAAGCGGCGTGCCAACCGCATAGGCGCGATCTGCATCGACTCGACTAGTAAAGATAAGGCCGGGTTCAACTTCAACTTTTATCTCGACTTGCCAATTTGCCGCTTGGCTATCAACCCAAAAATTGCGATCCAAGCCGAGCCTGAGATAGCGACTAATGCGCAAATCAAACAAAGAAAACAATGGTGAGTTGGATTGGGCAGGCAATGCCGCGTTGCGCGCATAATCGAAATTCATACGTAAATTTTGCCGCGCCATTTCTGAGATTTCATCCAATGCAATATCGGAGCGATCAGATTTTTCGTAAAGCGTGACTAACAAACTAATTTCATTAGAAATCGACCGTGCCAAAACTTTTGTGACATTGTCCCAGTAGCGCTCAAGGATAACAACGGCCATCAGAATCTGCAGCACAATAACGGGCGTAATCAAAATAGCCAGCGCTCGACCATAAAGCCCATGCGGCGCATAGGTTTCTAAAAACTGGTTGAACCGATCATAAAGCCAATAGCGCTTGCCGCGTTCAGTCACAGCGTTTTCTCATTGAGATAAAGCGCATAGCCAGCACCGCGCACGGTTTGCAAATAAACTGGATTTGCCGGATCGTTTTCAATTTTCTGCCTTAAGCGATTGATTTGCACGTCAACACCGCGGGCACTTTCCTCCATGCCGGGCTGCGCCAATTCTTGGCGGCTAAGTGGCGAACCTGCTCTTTGAACAAAGAGGCGCAACAACTCTTTTTCCCGCGAGGTCAAGTGAACGGATTCTGCGTTGCGTCGCAATTCGCCGCGCTGCACATTAAAAACACATGGGCCAAAACTGACCTCGGATGCCGGAACATTTTTTGGCACAGCCTTTCGCAACAAATTTTGTATGCGCAACAAAAGCTCCTGCGGCTCAAATGGCTTTGTAAGATAATCATCACTGCCTGATGTTAACCCCGCAACGCGATCATTTGGTTGCGCTAGCGCCGATAACAATAAAATTGGTATGGTTGAGTTCGTTGTTCGGAGATTTTGGGTGAAAGCCAATCCGCTTTCCCCCGGCATCATGATATCGAGAACCAATAAATCAAAAATCATTCCGCGCATTTTTTCCCGCGCTTCAGAGGCTGAGGCCGCAATGCTGACCCGGTAATGATGATCGCTCAAATAGGACCGTAAAAGTTCCCGGATCCGCCGATCATCATCAATCACAAGAATATGGTGCGGCTCATCCATTTTGTGCCCTATTTTTCAGCCACAACTCAATTTGAGAATGATTTTCATGATCAATTAAACCTAACAACCCTGCCCGCAAATTCGCTTGGGGATGTGCTGCTGCTCGCCTAACCCGCGCCAATTGTGGGGCCATCAATTTCTTTTGCAAAGCAGTTCCAGCGGGTGTCAAAAACAATAAACGTTGACGCCGATCGCTCTCACCTTCTTTTTGAACAACAAAATTTTGCTCAATTAAGTCTTTTAACACTCTGGCCAAGCTTTGTTTTGTAATGCGCAAAAGATCAAGCAATTGCTGCACTGTCATGCCGGGATCGCGGCCAATAAAATGCACCACCCTGTGATGCGCCCGACCAAAACCAATATCCGCCAAAACCTGATCTGGATCAGACACAAAATCGCGATAAGCAAAAAACAAGAGCTCAATGAGAGCAATCATTTCTTGGTCAGACAATTCCGGTTCTGATATTACGTCAGCCATATTGACATATATTTCCTCAACTGATAGCGTTCGTGTCATAAGCCATAGCTTGTTGATGGCAAGAACTATAAGACGATAAAAACGTCAGCGCAAAGTACTATTGGAGAAATCGCCATGAGCCTCATTCCTTTTGACCAACGCGAAGGCACCATCTGGATGGATGGCAAATTCATTCCATGGGGCGATGCAAAAGTTCACGTCCTCACCCATGGCCTTCATTACGGTTCTTCCGTTTTTGAAGGTGAGCGCGCTTATGGCGGAAAAATTTTCAAATCGCGTGAACATTCCATTCGCTTGCATAAGTCTGCCGAAATCATGGATATGGTCATTCCTTTCTCGCTTGATGAATTGGATGCAGCCAAGGCCGAAGTCGTCGCGCGCAGCGGTGGTGGCGATCAATATGTGCGCCCCGTCGCTTGGCGTGGCTCAGAAATGATGGCGGTTTCTGCACAGGCCAGCACCATTCATGTGGCAATTGCCACCTGGGCGTGGCCGTCAATGTTTGACCCTGAAACCAAGATGAAGGGTATCAAACTAGACATCGCCGAATATCGCCGCCCTGACCCTATGTGTGCGCCAGTTCATGCCAAAGCCGCCGGTCTTTATATGATTTGCACCATCTCCAAACACAAAGCCGAGAAAAAAGGCTATGCTGATGCAATGATGCTTGATTGGCAGGGCCGCGTTGCCGAATGCACCGGGGCGAATATTTTCTTTATCAAAGATGGCGCAATCCACACACCAATTGCGGATTGCTTCTTAAATGGCCTGACCCGCCAAACCGTAATTGCCTTGGCAAAAGCCCAAGGCATGGAAGTCATCGAAACCCGGATCATGCCAGAAGACCTCACGACGTTTAATGAATGCTTCATTGTGGGCTCAGCTGCCGAAGTAACCCCAGTGGCAGAGATTGGCCCTTACATCTTTAAACCCGGCAACATGAGCCGCACTTTGATGGACGCCTATTCAAACGCTGTGCGCAGCTAACCTTACAAAAAATGCCATAGTGGTTTTCCTGATCCATGGCACTTTCGATAAATTGGAAAACTACTTCGATTGCATTCGCAATAGCTATCAGGCCAAAATGAACTTCTTTTTTACGCTGATCCTCGAGTGCCACGTTAGATTTAACCGTGCTGCTCGAAATACTCATGCGCATACTTTGAAGTCTTCTCGAACTACCCTCAACTTGTAACGACCTTTAATAACATTGGCACAAGCTGGGTTCTTCAGGCGTTCGCTTTGTGAAGTAACAAAGCAGAAATCAAATTCATATTTAAATAACCACGCTAGCAACGAACAGAGATTAATGCACTTTCATTAAATTTGTTCGGATTGTTGATACCGTTTTTTAGAACCTTAGCGCTAGACAAGCTTCATGAAAGTATTGTTCGGCAGGTCTTGCCAGCAACACAATAGCAATAGGGAGAGTTTGCGATGAGTAAGAAAATGATAAACATGTTGCGCCAGTTTGGCAGCGCTCAATCCGGAAACGTCGGTGTCTTTGCGGCCATGCTTACAATTCCATTTGGTATTGCTGCTGGTGCCAGCATTGATATGGCGCGTCTAAATACTGCCAACACTCTTTTGCGCTCAGCGGTTGATAATGCTGTTCTGGCTGGTACGCAGTCACTTTTCGAAAGCTCGGCAACTCAAAGCGTAGCGCATCAGGCCGCATTGACAGTCGCTAACAACTATTTCGATCACGCGATCTCCCAATCGGGTTTGATCGACAGCGATAACATTGTATTTTCCATCAATTCCGAAGGTACCGGCGTTAACTCAACTGGTATTGCTAAAGTCAAGCCAAGCTTGCTGAGCTTCGCTGGCGTAACTGAATTGTCAATAAATGGCAAATCGGGCGCTAATGCCGAACAAGCAGGCCCACAAGGTGATCTTGAGGTTTCAGTCATGCTCGACGTGACCGGATCAATGTGCAACAGCGGCAGCACCTGCACGACAGGCACAAAAATTGAAGCTATGAAAACAGCGGCCCGAAACTTGGTTGACAAAGTTGTCTGGGATGATCAATCGGTTTACACCTCAAAAGTCACAATTGTTCCCTTTTCGACGCATGTTCGCATAGGCCCAAATGCTGGCGGTGTTACACGCATGGCTGCATTGACTGGCTTG
Source organism: Hyphomicrobiales bacterium (assembly GCA_043760745.1). GTDB lineage: Bacteria > Pseudomonadota > Alphaproteobacteria > Rhizobiales > Aestuariivirgaceae > Aestuariivirga. The sequence continues at coordinate 12,357 of JAYUOP010000232.1, read as the reverse complement.
CCCGCAACTTGGTCAGGCTATGTTCGTCGGTTAGTAACGGCAGCTACAAGCACTAAAGCAGCAGTTTACGCTTATGACTGGACAGCAAGCCAAAAAGTGATCCCTTGTGTTACCGAACGTTACTACAGCAGCAACTCTTCATTTAGCGCGAACGATGATGCGCCCGGCAGCGGCAAGTTTGCCAACGCATTCAACGGAACACGGCGACTTTTAGGTAATGACAGCAGTGCAACCGCCTACACTGGAAACACCGGCGCAACCACAGCGACATATGTGACCTCCGTGCCGAGCAACTTCTCATCAACTGGCACATGCAGCACTTCTCATGCAAACAATGAAATCATGCCGCTCACCAACGACAAAACGGCCTTAAAATCCAAAATCACAAGTCTTGTTGCTGCCGGTGGTACCAGCGGTGCATTGGGAACCCAATTTTCGTGGTACGCGATTTCACCAAACTGGAGCAGCATTTGGACCGGAAGCAGCGCCCCACAACCTTATGCCAAGATGGCCGAGCTTGGCCCAACCGGAAAACCAAAATTGCGTAAAGTCGTAATTTTGATGACGGACGGTGAATACAATCAAAGCCTAGGTGGCAATGGCGGCGCAAATGCAACCACTATTTCGTCAAATGCTGTGACGATCTGCAATGCGATGAAAGCGAAGAACATTGAAGTCTACGCCGTTGGATTCGAATTAGATTCACTTTCATCTACTAGCCGAACATTGGCAACCACGACATTACAAGGTTGTGGAACTGATGTGGGTCACTTCTACGACTCCATTGACGGCGACAAACTTAACGCCGCTTTCAAAGCAATTGGCAATAGTGTGTCAAACTCTGAAATACGCTTGACGAACTAATCACCAAGCTCATTTTCCAACAAAGAGGCGGAAGAAATTCCGCCTCTTTTTTATTCGCGAGTCGCCCATACTAAACCGCGTTCTACGATTGCACTCATTTCTGGAACGGCAAATTCATCAGCTGTATGTCCCAACGCCGAATAAAACACGCGGCCCTTGCCATAGATTTTTTTCCAAACAACCGGCATTGTAACACCTGCAATAAAATCACAATGTTCACCCGTAAAAACCGTTGTCGCTAGAACCTTGATCGCCGGATCAACATGCATGTAATATTGCTCTGATGTGTAAGCGAAGTCTTTGATACCAGCTGTTACCGGGTCTTCTGTCGCTGCAATACTCACAGTGTAATCAATGATGTTCCCGGGATGCGAAACCCACTGTCCACCGGTCATAAATTGATATTCGGTCTCGTTCCGGAAAGCATCGCACATTGTGCCATGAAACCCACCAAGACCAACGCCAGATTTTATTGCGGCACACAGGTTTTCAACTTCTACTTTTTCAATCGTCGACATCGTAATCATCGGAACAATCAAATCAAATTTGCTGAGATCAGCGGTTGCTAAAATGCCGGTACCCGCCGCAACAGTGACTTCAAAATCATTTCGCGCCAAAATCCCGCGCACAACATCAGCAGAGCGCTCCGGCGTATGCCCTTCCCATCCGCCCCAAAAAATCAAAGCTGATTTCTGTGTCATAGCTCTCTCCCAAAAATGATGAGCGCCAACTCTAGCCAATTAACCGAGTCGTCGCTACAGTTGATAAAACATCAATTCAAACTGATTGGTCGGCCTATGAAAACCTTAGACGCTAAACTTAGCCGCATTCGCGCTGGAAAATACACTGCCAAAGATTTCATCATTGCGGATGCTAAAGACGGCGACATGGGTTTTGGACGCGCTTGCCCTGGCCCAAGCCGCAGCGGCCCCGGATTAAAAAACAAGACCCAATATCTAGCCGCCATGACCGAGATGACCAAATCCGGCCTCGTCGATATCATGTTAATGTCGGCTTCATCCGCCGAAACGCTCACCAAGCAAAAACTCTTCGCCAAAAGCAAAGTCACCCCCGCTGTGCGCCTGAATGATGCCACCGATATTTGGTCCCAACGCGGCAGCACATATCGTGAAACGCCCTCTTATCCTTTCCGCACAGCAACGCCAGAAAAAATAAAAAAGATTTCCGATCTCGGACTCTACTCCGTCACCTTCAGCAATAATGTCGAGGCTGATATGTACTCTCTCGACGAATATGCGCGGTTTCGCGAAGAAGCCACCAAAGCAAAAGTCCGCCACTTTTTGGAAGTGTTTAACCCCGCCATGGAAATCGGCCTCGTCGACACAGACCTCGGCACGTACATCAATGATTGCATCGTCCGCAGCCTTGCCGGTGTCATGAGCAACGAACATCCCGTGTTCCTCAAAATGCAGTATAATGGCGCAGCAGCCATGCAAGAGCTCGCCAGCTATGATCCCGGAAAACTCATCATAGGTATCTTGGGCGGTGCAAAAGGCACAACCCGCGACACGTTTGAACTTGCGTCCCAAGCGGAAAAAAATGGCGCGCGTGTTGCCCTCTTTGGCCGTAAAATTAACTTTGCCGAAGCCCCGCTCGAATTGGTCCGTTTGATGCGTGGCGTTATCGAAGGCAAAATAAATTCCCTTGATGCGGTCAAAGCCTATCATGATCACCTCGCCAAAAAGAAAATCAAAAGTGATCGTAGCGTGACCGATGATAGCCAGATCACTGATCCGGTTTTGCAAAGCTAGAGCTGGGCGATGCGCAGCGGCATAATTTGCGGCGCGGCTTGGTGCATTGATCGCAATGTTTCAATTGCGACCTGGCCCGCCGAAGAAACTGTCGCCATTAGCTTAGGCGAAGACCACCAAGGCGGCTGCCCCGGCCATAATATGTCAACTGCCCTCGTCAAACTTGGCGCACCCTTCGCTGTCAGTGCCATTGGTCTTATTGGCAATGACGCAGATGGACGAAAGTTGCATTCAATCTGCGACGCCCATAACATTGATCGCAGCCAACTTGAAATGCGCGATGGCCTAACTACGTCTTACGTGCTCGCCATGACCACTAAAGACACCGGCAAGCGCACATTTTTCAGCACAGCTGGGGCCCACGCCGTTCAAACCCCAGACGATTTTGACTTCACAAAAACCAATGCCCGCATTGTTCATTTGGGCCTACCCGGTTTTCACGAAAAGCTTGACGGCCAATGGGGTGCAGATGCCAATGGCTGGGTTACGATCTTAAAAAAAGCGGCTGCAGCGGGGCTTAAATCAAACCTCGAAATGGCAAGTTTTGATGCAGTTTTGATTGGAAACATTGTCCGCCCAATGTTGCCGTGGCTCAACTCACTTATCATCAATGATTTTGAAGCCGCGGCCATCTCTGGTGTCACCACAATTAAAAACCATCACACCGATATCCCGGCCTGCCGATCTGTGCTCGAAAATCTTATGGCCGCACATCAAAATTTAGATCTCGCCGTCATTCATTTCCCAATGGGCGCAATTGCCATGAACCGATCCGGCAAAGTGGTGGAGCTTGCTTCGGTGAACGTACCCCGTTCTGAAATCGTAGGGTCCAACGGTGCAGGGGACGCTTTCGCCGCTGGAATTTTATTGGGCCATCACGAAGGCTGGTCCCTCGCAACGTCTCTTAAACTTGCGCATGCCAGTGCCGCCGCCAGCTTGCGCGCAGGTTCAACCACAGCTGCAATTGTGAGCTGGCAGGAATGTCTCACACGCGCCGATCATTGGGGTTGGCGGGCGTGATTGATCGCGCAAAAACCAGTTGGTTCGCCGTAATCATATTATTTGCTGCAGGCCTATGTGCGGCAATGCAATTTGCCAAAGTTGTACCCGTCATGACAATGATTGGCGATGAGTTGGCGCTAGGATTGGTGGCAACAAGTTTCGCGATTTCAATTTTGGGTCTCGTCGGCGTGGTGTTTGCCATCGCAATTGGTGCAACTGTCAATTCATTTGGATTAGCAAGAGTAATCACTATCGCATTGTTTGGAGGCGCTTTATTTGCTGCCCTTGGCGCAGTTGCACCTAACGCACCACTGTTCTTATTGAGCCGTTTTTGCGAGGGATTTTCACATTTGATCATTGCAGTAACAGCGCCTGCACTTATGGCTGCGCACACGACTGCAAAAGATCGCCCCATCGCTCTGGCGCTTTGGGCCTGTTTCTTTGGGCTGGGTTTTGCAATCACCAGCATAGCCTCGCCATTTATTGTTCCAGACTTTGGCTGGCGCGGTCTCTTGTTTGCCCACGCAGCGCTCATGTTCGCAATAGGTTGCCTACTGATTCTAGCTTTCAAAAAATCTGGGTATCAGGATGAGCGCGGTGAACTTCCAACCATCGCTCAAATACTTGGCGCCCACCTAACAATGCTCAAAAGTGGTGCACCGCTTTTATTGGCCATCACTTTTTGCAGCTATACAATTTTATTTCTCGCTATTCTCACTTTCGTCAGCTTATTCCTGACCGATGTTCAACGATGGAGTTCGGAGGCAACCGGTCTTTTCCTTGCAATTGCTTCACTCGTCACATTGATTTTCACCTTGGGTTCAGGCTTTCTGGTCCGCGCCGGTGTCACGTTATTTGCAGGCCTTGCAACAGCTTTTGTTGGTCTTAATTTGACAGCGATTGGCGTCTTTATTTTGCAACCCGATGACAATTTATTGATCGCTATGATCATGATCATGATGGCGTGTTTTGGTTTATTGCCGGGCTTTGTTTTCGCCAACGTGCCCATGATTGCCCCTACACATGCTCTCGCCACTTGTACTTATGGAGCGATTGCTTTGTTTGGCAATCTGGGCACATTTTTAGGCACACCAATTTTTGCGGCGTCGTATAACACGGCGGGTTGGACGGGAGGGGCAATTTTCATGATTGCAATGGCCTTGATGGGTCTAGGTTTTGCCGCCGTTCTGGACCAAACAATGAGGCGAACCCTATGATCACTTGTGACTACCTTATCATTGGCGGCGGATCGGCTGGCTGCATTGTTGCCAAGCGATTGAGCGAGCGCTCATCTGGCCGGATCATAATGCTAGAAGCCGGAAAGTCTGACCAAGGCGATCCATCGGCGAATGATCTCACAAGATTAGATGAGCAAGTCGAAGCCCAAGAATGGGGCTTCAAAGCAGCGCCACTGGCGGGTGAGCAACCTATCCTAAGCTACGCCCGTGCCCGCATGCTCGGTGGTTGCGCCAACCACAATGACTGCGCGTTTTTACGCCCGCCTGATAGCGATTTTGATGATTGGACGGAAATTGCGGGTTCCGGCTGGGGTCCTGCCGAAATGGCAAAATACTACAATCGTGTCATGCAAAACACAATCGTTGAAGAAGCCCCGCACCATCCCGCCAGCGCTATATTTGTGGCCGCAGGACGCGAACTCGGTTTACCGCACATCAATTTTCAAAAAGAAATTTCCGAAGGTGTTGGCTATTTTCCCTTGAACGCTACGGGTGCCATACGACAATCTTCATCCATCACGTATCTGCACCCGATTGAAAACCTTCCAAAACATCTGGAAATCTGGACTGAAGCGCAAGCCATCCGTATACTGATGAAAAATGGAAAAACCATTGGCGCAGAAACCACGCGCGGGACAATTCATGCAAATCGTGGTGTTATCCTGTGTTGTGGCTCTATTCAAACCCCGCAGTTGATGATGTTATCTGGCCTCGGCCCAGCCCAACATTTGCAATCGCATGGAATTCTTGTCCACCACGATTTACCTCATGCCGGCCAGCATCTCCGCGATCACGTGGCCGCACCAATTGTCTGGGAAACCCATAGCGAAATTCCACCATGGGAAATCTGTCCTTTTGAAGCAACGATGATGTTGAAAATCGAAGATCACGCGCCAGCACCAGACGTGCTCTTTCATTTCGGCTTACGCGTGCGCGAGAAATATGGCGACGATCCGAGATTGAAGGTCAACGGCCCCGCTGTGAAAGCGTCGCCCAATGTAACCCGCGCCAAAAGTGAAGGTAGTATTGCCCTAAACAGCAATGACTTCCGCGATCATCCCCTGATCAACCTCAATTATTTTTCTGATCCTTATGACATGCGCATCTTGCTGCAAGCCATGCGCTTCACCCGAAAACTAATGGAAACGAACGTTTTTCAAACTTTATGCAAATCTGAAATCCATCCCGGACCAAATGTGCAAACCGATGATGAATGGCAAAGCTACATTCGCCATGTTTGCGAAACAGTCTATCACCCATGCGGCACAGCCAGCATTGGCAAAGTGGTCACACCTGATTTGAAAGTCATCGGCGTCGAAAACCTATACATCGCAGACGCATCAGTTTTTCCAACTCTGCCGACAACTAATATAAATTGCACTGTCATGATGGTCGCCGAAAAAGCCGTTGATTTTATTTTGGCTTAAAACACCACGCCGCGCGCCGCGAGGTATTCCAGCAATTCGCGCACCTTTGTGGGTGGCACTTCTTGCATTTCGCCATGCAGCATTTTTTCCAAGCGGAACGGGCCGTATTGCACGCGAATGAGCCTATTTACCACGCAACCAAAATGCTCCATCAATTTCCGAATTTCGCGGTTCTTGCCTTCGGTGAGCATGACGCGATACCAAGAATTACTACGGCCACTGGAGTCATATTCCTCGACAAACTCAGCACCGCGATAATTTTCGCCGTCAATTTCAATGCCGCCCGCTAATTCTTCGATGTCTTCTGGCCGCAATTGCCCCCGCACCCGCACCCGGTATACGCGCGACAACGCCGTTTCTGGGCTCATCAAAGCTTGTGCCAACTGCCCATCCGAAGACAATAAAATCAGCCCTTCGCTATTCACATCAAGCCGACCAACGTTCATTAAACGCGGTAAGCCCGGAACATTCATCGCATCGAGATCAAAAATCGTCATCCGGTTTTTATGATCACGATGCGTAACCAAAACATCCATCGGCTTATTGAGCATAAACAAGCGCGGCAATGGTTTGGTTTCTGGTGCTACTGGTTTTCCGTCCAGCATGATAACATCACCATCTTCAGCCGGCATCGTGGGCAAAGCCAAAACACCATTGATCGTCACCCGACCCTCAGCCACCATGCGCTCAGCTTCACGCCGCGAACCAATTCCAGCTTTTTGCAAATAAACATTCAACCGCATAAAGTTCAGCCGCCTGTAACTGGTGGAAAAAACGCCACCTCATTAGCGCCAACAAGACTGGCATCCAATCCGCAATGCACTTGATTGATCGCAACTTTAACAGTTCGCAAATCTGAAAACGCCGCTGCGCAACCCGCATCAATTGCTGACAAATGCGAAACCAAATCACCAGCCGTCAAGACAACGGAGGGCACCGTAATTTCATCATTGCCCCGGCCAATAATCTGGCGAAACTTCGCAAAATATAAAATCTTCATAACGGTCAATCTACCACATGCCGAATGCCAGCGCGGAAATAATCCCAACCCGTGTAAAGTGTGAGCGCTGCAGCAATCCATAAGCAAACAAAGCCAGCTTGCGACACATAAGGAATAACTTTATCGGCTGCCGGACCTGCAATCAAAAATCCAATCGCCAACAATTGCAAAGTGGTTTTCCATTTCGCAACTTTGGTCACTGGAACCGAAACTTGTAACTCGCCAAGAAATTCGCGCAAGCCTGAAACCAAAACTTCCCGCGCCAAAATAATAATCGCAGCCCACATATGGCCACCTTGCAAAATGCCATCGGCAGCCAAAACCAAAAGCACAACAGCAACCAAAACCTTATCGGCAATCGGATCCAGCATGCGGCCAAGCGAAGATTGTTGCTGCCATTTTCGCGCTAAATAGCCGTCGAGAAAATCAGTTATCGCTGCGAGTACATAAATTCCCAACGCCCACCAGCGCGCATTGTCGCCACCATAAAGGATCAAACCAGCAACCACCGGCACAGCAACAATCCTACCATAGGTGAGGATATTTGGAATGTTCCAAATCTTTGCCCGTTTTGCGTGGTCTATCGTCATCGTCATTCCGGTTCCGCATGGAAGAAATCATAAATCGTTTGCGCCAAAGCTGTACTCACACCTTCAACCGCGGCCAAATCCGTATAACTTGCTCGCGATATGGCTTTGGCTGATCCGAAGCTATTGAGCAATGCTTTCTTGCGCAAGGGGCCTATACCGGGAATTTCATCCAATGGATTAGCGCTAATCGCCCGAGACCGCCGCGCCCGGTGCGATCCAATCGCAAACCGATGCGCTTCATCGCGCAAGCGTTGAATATAATATAAAACCGGATCGCGCCCCTCCAGCATAAATGATTGCTTGCCTTCCACAAAAAACCGCTCACGCCCGGCGTCCCGGTCCGGTCCTTTGGCAATGCCAACTAGCGGCACATCATTAATCCCAACCTCATTCAACGCCGCCCGCGCCGCTGATAGTTGCCCCTGCCCACCATCGATAATCACGAGATCGGGCCAAGCGGCCACAGCGTCTTCATTAACGTCAGCGCGTTCGCCATTTTCTTTGAGTAGCCGCGTAAACCGACGGACCAAAACTTCGCGCATCATGCCAAAATCATCGCCCGCTGTAATATTTTCGCCAACAATATTAAACTTACGGTACTGGTTTTTCAAAAATCCATCCGGCCCCGCCACCACCATGCCGCCGACAGCATTCGTTCCCTGAATATGGGAGTTGTCATAAACCTCAATTCGGCGTGGACTTTTTGCCAACCCAAATACTTGTCCAACGCCAGCCAACAATATCGATTGCGACGACGTCTCCGCCATTTTCCGGCCATTGGCCTCTCGCGCGTTGGTCGCGGCATGATCAACGAGTGATTTCTTCTCTCCGCGCTGCGGGGCTGCAATCTCAACGCGATGTCCCGCATGAGCCGAAAGCGCATCCGCCAATAAATCCGCCTCTTCCAAAACATGCGAGAGCAAGATCAATTTAGGCACCGGTTTATCATCATAAAACTGCGCCAAAAACGCCGCCAGAATTTCACCCTCAGAAACGCTCCGATCCGCTTTCGGAAAATACGCGCGTCCACCCCAATTCTGCCCCGACCGGAAAAAGAAGGCTTGAACGCAAGATTGCCCGCCCTCCATCGCCAACGCAAATACATCCGCCTCATCAACAGATTGCGGATTGATGCCTTGGCTCTGGCTTACAAAGCTCATAGCTTGAATCCGGTCGCGGTAACGCGCCGCTGTTTCAAATTCCATTTCAGCGGAAGCCTTCTCCATTGCCGCCGCCAAATCCGCTTTTACTGTGGACCCGCCATTGCTGAGAAAATCTTCCGCCTCGCCCACAAGCCGCGCGTATTCATCATCTTTCACATAGCCAACGCACGGCGCTGAACAGCGTTTGATTTGATAAAGCAAACACGGACGATTGCGATTATTGTAAATGCTATCATTGCAAGAGCGCAGCAAAAATGCCCGCTGCAAAGTGTTGATCGCTTGATTGACCGCTCCCGCTGAGGCAAACGGACCGTAATAATTTCCCGCCCGATTGCGCGCGCCGCGATGCTTCACCAACTGCGCAACCGCATGATCCTTCGCGATCAAAATATAGGGAAATGACTTGTCATCACGCAGCAACACGTTAAAGCGTGGCTTCAACTTCTTAATGAAATTCGCTTCCAGCAGCAGCGCTTCCGCTTCCGTCGTCGTGGTCACAAACTCCATGTGAGCCGTAAGCGAGATCATCAGCGCGATGCGATTATTATGCCCCTGCCCCGCGGCATAATTGGAAACGCGGTTTTTCAAATTCCGCGCCTTGCCAACGTAAATTACGTCGCCTTTCGCGTCAAACATTCGGTAAACGCCAGGCTTCCCCGGAAGCCGCGTCACAAAATCGCGGATCAAATCAGCGCCGATTAGTCGTGTTTCAGAATCAGTCGTCATGGCCGCAGTATAACAGCGATTAGACCTATGGCCGCCACTCAACCACCAAAACTAAACAACCAGTCTCTGTCCGTGTATTATGATACGATCCCGGTGGAAAGCTGATGAAATCACCAGCTTTGATCACCGTGCCATCGCTCTCAATGGCTTCACCTTCGAGCACATAAAATTCTTCAAAACCCTTATGCACATGAAGCTTCGTTTCACAGCCCGGCAACATTTGAAAATAATAACTCCCGCATCCTGTTTTCTCATCATAAGTCACAGGCAACCAATTCGTAAGCGCCGTAAATTCCGGCCCATCCATCGTAAAAGGCACAAGCTTATCACGCAGTAAATTTGTGATTGGTGGAACACTAAATGGGCGGGTCATGTTTTAGTCCTTTCAGTTTCGGTCCACGGATTGCGAACGGTCAGATTTGGCAACACGAAATCATCAATGTTGCGGGTAGCGAGCTCGGCATGATGTCTTAGAGCAATTGCAGCAATCATGCCGTCAGCAGTTGACATGCTGCGGCCATTCCTTTTTGCGTGTCCCATGAGAACCCCGTAATGCAAAGCGCTAATCTCATCAAAGCCGTGCAGCCGCCCGCGAAACCGCTGTTGTAAATCAGAAGGAAATCCTTCCAATCTGCGAGCTCGTTCTGCGGGCTTAATTTTTTCAATACCAAACGTTATCTCAGCCAATACGATGGTTGAAAGCGCCAAAGACAAATCATGAGCGTTCAACCAAGCAATGACGTTCGCATTGGGTTGCGGTTTGACCAGTTCCGATACAACATTCGTATCAAGAAAAATCAAAGATCAATTCCATGGTTTGGTTTTCGATCTTCTCGAATGAGCGCATCTAAATCCACGTCTGTTCCATACTGACGCGAAATCCGAGCGTAAAAATCATGTGACGCCTCTCGCTCTGGCTCCACATGTGCATAAAGTTCCAGCGCCCGCTCCACCACCTGCGCAATAGTCCGCCGCTCTTTCTTCGCAAGACTATGTGCAAGCTTAACAGCTTTCGAAGATCGTACAGATAGTTGAGGTTCAGACATAGGGAATAGCTAGCACAGATGGCAGTTGATGGCAAGTGCTGGCAAGTTCACCGCCCCCGCTCAATCTCCACACCTACACTCCTCGCATTTGGGATAATATCCGGCTTCTCAATCCGCACTCTTGCCGCAGCCACCCGCTTATCCTTTAAACAGGCTTCCGCGAATTTTTCGGCGAGCGTTTCGACTAAATTGACATGCCCCGCCGCCACAATCGCTTCGATCTTCTTGACCACAATTTCATAAGACACCACATGGTCAATCTCATCAGACATTGGCCCCTCAGTTTCATGAACCGATAAATCGACATTCACAATGATGCGTTGCGGATTTATTTTCTCGTGATCGTAGATGCCGATCAGCGCCTTGATATCCAGATCGCGTACGAACACGTGACGCATTCTGGATGCAGCATTGGCCACATGGTGGGTTATCTTGCTCATTCGTTGACCTCTACCACATCTGCCGTCTGCCAAACCAAATGCTGCCCACCATCAAGGGCAATCATTTGGCCAGTCATTGCTGCTTGCGACAATATAAACTTCGCCGCTTGAGAAATTTCCGCCGGCGACGTGCCAATGCCAAGCAACGTCAAACTTTCTTGTTTAGCAAATTCTGCCGGATCCATTCGCGCCGATGGTAAAGCTGGCCCCGGCCCAATGGCGTTGACGCGAATGTTTGGCGCCAGCGCTTGGGCCAAAGTGCGCGTTGCCGTCCACAAGCCAGACTTTGACATCGTATAAGAGAAAAACCGAGGATTTAACTTCCACACGCGTTGATCAATAATATTGATCACATTGCCTTTGGCCTCGGCTGGCAATTGCTTGGCAAAAGCTTGCGCGAGCATAACGGGTGCGCGCAAATTAATATCCAAATGCCGCTGCCAGCTTGCGGCTGTGATATCACCAACACTATCAATTTCAAAAATCGACGCATTGTTGATAAGAGCCGTCATTGGACCAAGTCCAGCATTAGCCGCGCCAAAGAGTCGATCAGCAATATCAATTTCAGCCAAATCACCCTGCACAATAATGGCCTTTCGACCCTTGGCTATAATTAGTGCCACAACCTCTTCAGCTTCTTCAGCCGACTGATTGCAATGCACCGCCACATCCCAACCATCATCGGCCAAATCTAGCGCCAATTGCCGCCCAATCCTTCGCGCGGCTCCTGTAATCAGTACTGATTTATTCACCGATCAACCCGCTTTCGGATTGAGAATAACATAATGCTTGCGAACTTTTTTCACTGTTTCCCAGGTGCCCTTAAATCCCGCTGGAATAATAAATCCATTGCCCGCTTTCAAGCGCCAAGATTTACCTTCATCATTGGTCAAAACCGCCTCACCCTCAATGAAATGGCAGAATTCCCACTCATCATAAGACATATTCACCTTGCCCGGCGTGCACTCCCAAATCCCACAATACAGCCGGTCGTCTTCGCCGGTGTAATGGTTCCAGGTTTTGGTGGTATACTTGCCCGAAATCAATACATCGGGTGATGCCGCACCGCGCTCCATTTCTGGAGCAGTC
>JAYUOP010000231.1:0-18019 GCA_043760745.1 Hyphomicrobiales bacterium | reverse complement strand
TCGGCAGAAATTTGGTCAAACAAAAGCTGACCGGGAATTGACCAACGCGAAAGCAAAACTGGTTTCTAAAACCCTCGATGGTCATAAAAAATCCGACTGATGCCCAACGATCTCAAGCGCTCTTTGACTATTGCTGGCCACCGCACTTCGCTCTCGTTAGAGCCGGAATTTTGGGCGGTGTTGCAAGCTGCAGCTGTCAAAGACGGAAAATCAGTAGCGGCGCTGGTGAGCACAATTGACGAAACGCGAGGGCCACGAAACCTCTCCAGCGCTATTCGTGTTTGGGTGTTGCAACGGTCATTGCAGCGGTGAAATTGTCGGCGCTGGCGCATCAATAACCACCGGCAATTTCACCTTATTCGGTAAGATAATTTTGTTTTGGGGTGGCTTAATTGCGGTAGGTTTTGGCGCAAGTGTTTCTGGCACAATAATTTTAAGTGGAACAAGCGCAGGTGCTTTTTGGCCACGCCGAACGCGAAGCTCACGCAACCTTAAGGCCAATTCTTGTTTGTTCAAATTCTGCAATAAACTCAAGCGATCATTGCGTTTAGTTTCAGCTGCCACCGCCAATTCTTCGCGACTGGTTTTGTGCACGCGAAGCTCGCGCGTTCGCAAACGCAGTTCCGCCTTTTGCGCTTGGAACAGTGCGAAGCGCTCTTCGTCAATCTTTCGCAAGCGCTCTTCTTCAATCAACGCTTTTTCTTGCTCGGCTTGAACGCGCTCAAGCTCTACCACACCTTTTTCTAAGATTGCATACCCCAGTTTTGCCGACAGCAACGTCATATCTGAACGTCGCGAAAGTGCCGCCGGAGCACCGGAATATTTGAGTCCAATCGCCGGAAGATCCGCTTGCGCCTTCAAGTTGGCATCGATCTCCAGATCAATTGTGCCGTCAACCAAATCACCCGTCGGTTTCAAAGTCAGTTGAACATCAGCGTTCGTCGTGTTCGTCGGCAAGAATGCCACCAAGCCATCAGTAATCGTCATGCTCCCTTGCGCATCGTTAATCGCCATGCCAGGGCCCTGCTCGAGTGCGTTGAACAAAGCAGAGAGCGCTGTTGCATCTTTAATCTCGGCAAGTTGTGCTGTAAAAACCTGAGGCGAAAAAGCGAGCAACTGACCATCACGCAACTGATAGCTACCTGCTCCCGACAAGCCAGAAAGAACCGCCAAACCATTGCGGCCCACACTGTTGAAACTTCCTTCCATAACGAGTTGCCCCGCAAGCACAGGCAAGCTCGAGGTAAGTTTCAATTGCGCGGCCAAATCAAGCGGCAATTGATATCGCCCCTTCACATTATGCATGCTGTCCTTTGGACTCATTTCCAAAGTCAGGGCAAGCGGTTGCTCATCACTGGTGCGGCCACTGATTGCGATTTGTCGTTCTGATTTTTCAAAAACCATTCCAATTTGTGCTTCCTTCGCGATGACCCCAAAACCGAAATCCAAGGCTGTTGGTCGCAACCAAATCTCCCCTTGAAAGCCAAATGGCGCATTCCGCGCGAATGCAGCTTCCATTCCTCCGATGTTCAATTCCCATGGCAAAAGGCCTGCGCCCAAAACATCTTTTAAGTTCAGTCGATCCATGGCAAATTCCGCCAAATATTTTTGATCCGTACCCGGACGAACATTACCTGAAAAAGCCCCTTCGCCCAGCTGCCCAACAATCGAAATCGAGCGATCAGGTTTAAAATCGATATCGCTCGAGATCACTGTGTTTGGAGCAACTGGAGCTGGTAGTCCTACCGCGCGCGCCAAGAGCGCAACATTTTTTGATTTGATACTCATTTTTCCTTCTGGTCGCCATTGCATTTCACTCGGCAATAAATCCCCTTCAAATGTAACAGCACTACCAAAAATTTCCGCGTTCAGTGCGGTGCGAATACCACTTGCCAAACTTCCTGAAAACGTGAGATCCGCTGTGCCGGGAACACGCTGCGCTTCAAAACTTTCAAGACCAGCAAGACGTAAAATTGTTGCACTACTGCCTGATTTCAAGTCCAAAATACCACTGACTTTGGAACCTAATCCTGCTGCCAAATTCCGAACCCCTGCCGAAAGATCAATCGCTATTTCGCCACTCGTTCCTTTGATTTCAAAGTCAGTGATTGGCTCTTCATTGCCGGGCTTTACTCCAAAATTAATCCGCAAATCGGTCTTGCCTAATGCAGTCATCCAAGTTGGATTAGTATTAGCCGCAACTAACCCTAGCAATTGCAAAGCGCTGCGCGGATCTTCGGCTTTCACTGTCACAGCCACATTACCTTCTGGACCATTGGCACTGCTGACAATCGTTCCAGAAGCTTGAACACCTGCACCACCAACCGAACCAATCTCCAATGTTCTAATATCAATGCCACTGCTTGAGGTATCGAAATCGAGAACCAAATCTTTCGCTTCAACGCCGTTCAAAAGTAGTCGATCAAATTGTAAGGTCAATCGTTTTTCCAGCGACACCGCACCTTGTACAATTTGATCAATCAAACCAAACCAACTTGCCGCCTGGTTACCAGAAAGCGCCGCAACGCCACCCGGCAAATAACGATCAACATCGAATATTGGCGCCTCCAATCGAAGATCAAGCGCTGGGTTTTCTCCAAGCCGCACCGAGACTTCGCCTTTGCCTTCAGCACCATCGAGAGCATAGCGCAACGCCTGCAACCCAAGCCGCGTTTGAGACAAATTTATCTTGCTCTGCGCCTTTAACTGTCCACGGCTACCTGTCCAGTTTGTGGCTAGTGCCGCTTTGCCTTCTGGCCACAAGAACCCACTGAAGGCGCGGAAGTCTTGGCTTTCAATTGCGATGGTTCCGCCAAGTTCGGCCGCATCATCAGCGGAGAAAGCAATGCCATCAAACAATGCGCGCGTGCGTCCCGGCAATCCACTCGATAACTCCGTGATCCGAATAGCGTTATGATCGCCAGAGGCAATTAGTTTTACATTTTCAAACTTATCAGTACGCAGATCAATCTGCGACGCTGAGAGATCAAGCTTTACATCGAGGTTTTCTGGCATAGCGGTCATCATTGATTGCAATATTGCCATGCCACCATCGCTGCGTAGTTGCGTCAGCATTGCGCCTCCGTCCACATCGCTGAGATCGAGGCGCGGCGTTTTCAATGTGATTGCGGTTGAAATTCGTGTGTTCCAAACCAGTTGCGCCTCACCTTCAATAACCGATGCGCTTTCGGTTTTTTTAATCATTGTAATCGCAATCTTGGTCAGCTTCGCTTGGTCAAAGTCAGCGGCAACATCAGCCTTAAACATGAACGGCGGAAATCCACCCGTCAGGTTTTCTTTGCCGTCTTCATTGAGCACCCGTTGAATGTCTATTTTACCTGCAACGCCATTTTCTTTAAATCCGCCATCGAAGGCAAATACCGGCAAAGAGGTATCAAGTGGTGCAATACGGAACCCAAAGCTAAGCGGTGTGTTTGCTTTTTTAGCACCCGTTGTAAGTGTGAAATTAACTGGAACTTGCCCGGTTAACATCGACCCAGAAACTCGCCATGGACCATCAATCGAAGGCGCTGAAAAATTCGCTACTACATCACTGACACTGCGCGCGACGTTTCGCGCTTCATCGATAAAAGTAATCTCACCATTTTGTATAGCAATGGTATCAAGCTTTACCCGATCCAAAAGCTTTGTATCGCGCAACACTTGCTCTGCTGAAAAATTCCAATTCCCCACCCCGGCAGAATTTCGCACCAATGTGATTTTTGGATTGATAACTTCAACCGCTTCAACCTGAATTGTGCCCGAAATCAAGCCAGCCAAAGTGACTCTGATATCGACCCGCTCTGCAACGGCAAATGAACCATCACCGTTTGGATTATCAATCTTTACATCTGCCACGCTGAGCTTAGGCCATGGAAACAGCCGCACACTGATCGGGCCTTCAGCGCGAAGATTACGGCCCGAAATTTGAGCCCCATATTTTTCAATTTGCGGTCGGTATTGGTTCCAATCGACAATAAATGGCGCGAGTAGTGCTGCAGATACTGCAAGCACCAAAATAACCCCAAAATAAAATATCGGTGATTTCCAAATCGTCATGGTGCGCTACCATATGTTGTCTGACCAAAGTCGCAAGGGATTGCGTCAATCAAATGGCAGCATTTTTGCCGGGGTTCATAATATTATTGGGATCGAGTGCCCGTTTAATGTCGCGCATGAAACCTAATGCAGGCCCATGCTCCAATTCCAAATAGGCGACCTTGCCCGCTCCAATGCCATGCTCGCCGGTGCAAGTGCCTTCCATGGCAATCGCGCGCTCAATCAAACGATCATAAACACCTTTTACCCGCTGCACTTCCAACGAATCTTTGCGATCACAGAACAACACGACATGAAAATTTCCATCCCCAACATGCCCAATAATGGGCCCATAAATACCACTCTCTTCCAAGTCTTTTTGCGTCGCCGTAACGCATTCCGCTAGCCGTGAAATCGGCACGCAAACATCAGTTGCGAAGACATCTTCTTTTCCGGGCATCAAGGTCTTGGTTGCCCAAAACGCATCATGGCGGGCCTGCCAAAGTCGGGCGCGATCCTCTTCCTGCACCGCCCATTCAAATGGACCGCCGCCAAGCTCTGCTGCAATTTCGGCAAAATTTTCGGATTGTTCCCGCGTTGAAGCGGGCGAACCATGAAACTCAACAAAGAGTGTTGGCGTAACCGCCAAGGAAAGTTTGGAGTAAGCATTGATTGCTTTGATATGCTCGGCATCAACGAGCTCAATGCGCGCTACCGGAATACCGCTTTGAATGGTTTGGATCGTTGCCTTGCAGCAAGCTTCAACGCTAGGAAATGGACAAACCCCTGCTGCAATAGATTCTGGAATTCCATAAAGTTTTAGCGCTACTTCGGTAATCACGCCGAGCGTGCCTTCACTTCCCACCATGAGCCGCGTCAAATCATAACCTGCTGAAGATTTCTTTGCCCGCGAACCGGTTTTAATGATCTGCCCGTCTGCCATCACCGCAGTCACGTTCAGAACATTGTCTTTCATCGTGCCATAGCGCACAGCATTGGTGCCAGAAGCGCGCGTGGCCGTCATGCCGCCCAGACTAGCGTCAGCGCCGGGATCAATCGGGAAGAATAGACCCTTATCGCGCAAATGCGTGTTCAACGATTTTCGCGTGACCCCGGCTTGAACCCGGCAATCCAAATCCTCAGCATTCACTTCAAGGATCTGATTCATGTGACTCAAATCAATAGATATTCCGCCAAATGGTGCCGTGAAATGCCCCTCCAAAGAGGTCCCAGTTCCATATGGAATAATCGGTACTTTTTCTGCCGCGCACAGCAAAACGATTTTTTGCACTTCTTCCGTAGACTGAACAAATGCTACAGCGTCAGGTGACGCACCCGGATTCCAAGTCTGGTCCTTGCCATGCTGTTCGCGCACTGCAACCGACGTTGAAAGTCGCTCGCCGAGAAGATTTCGGATTTGTTCGATAACATGTGATGCAAATTTGTATCGCAAGATTTGACCTCTGTTCTTCGAAATACGAAACAAATGATACACGATTTATTCTTGTTTTGACCAGCCGATAACCTTCTAACTGGCGACAGTCATAAAAATGTTGATTTGACATCTTCTCGTCGTCGCAATACGTTCAAATCATGAATTTCATGCACTTCATAATTGGCGGAAACATTTCAAGTAAAAAGTCGGCGCATCAACGTGCAAACGCCGACATATTGGCGCGCTTTGAACGGCTTGCAGAAGAAGCAGAATCCAAGAAAAAAAATGGTCTGAAATTTCGTCACAGTTGGATTCGATGAAGCCAATCGCATCAGAAATATCATCCGCAGAATTGATTCGAACAATTCGAGATGAACTTTGATTGTTATCGATGCATCTCTCGTTGTTGATTTAGTCACAGCTAAAAAGAGAGCAGTAGAGATATCCAAATTGCTGGAGGTTCAGTCTCAAGACGTTTTTGCCCCTGAATTATTGGATATTGAAGTACTTCATGCCTTACGAAAACTTCAAAATTTGAAACAGATGAGTGAAGCCGATTGCTCCACTTCAATTGCACTGTATGAAAAAATGCCAATCAAACGTATGACCCACGCGTCATTACTTACGCGAATTTGGGAGCTTGGTTTCAATATGTCGCCTTACGATGCGGCCTATATTGCATTGGCTGAAAATCTAGGTGCAGAGCTATGGACTAGCGATCCAAAATTTTCGCGAACCCCTGGCCACAGTGTTTCAGTTCGCGTTTTCCTCCCCGCCCCATAACCGTCACACTGTTGTAAAATTTTAGGCCCATTCGGACATCATGATGATTTCACAAAAAGAATCATATGGGAGACGAAAAATGGAAAACACTGGATACGCGCATTTTGCCGAAGCTTTGATTTTTGCTCATGGTCCCGCCGCTGCCTGCGAAGCTGCCCGCCATGCTCTTCTCTGCGAAAAATCCGGCGACACTGAAACCGCTGAAACTTGGCGCAGTTTGCAAGCGCATGTTGGCCTATTGCAACCGCAATACAACTGTTAACAAAAGCAGAACATCAACCCTTTTCCCTGCTATAGAAAGCGCTTCAAGATTCGTGAGCGCTAATGTCTAATAACCCCTTTGATTTAAATGACGATGACCTGCCAGCGCCGCGCGCGAGCCTTTCCGCGCGGGCCATGGCGCAAAGCGAGCCTGCATATCTGCAAGGGCTAAATCCTGAGCAACGAGACGCTGTGCTTTCGACCGATGGTCCGCTTCTCGTCCTTGCTGGTGCTGGCACTGGCAAAACCCGTGTGCTGACCACAAGGTTAGCGCATATATTGGCGACCAACAAAGCTTGGCCAAATCAAATGCTGGCCGTAACCTTCACCAATAAAGCCGCCCGCGAAATGAAAGAGCGGATCGGCCATCTGATCGGTGGCATGGTGGAAGGCATGACGTGGCTTGGCACCTTCCATTCGATCGGCGTCAAAATCCTACGCAACCATGTAGAACTCGCTGGCTTAAAATCCGGTTTTTCAATTCTTGATACCGATGATCAAATCAGGCTTTTGAAACAAGTGATGAAGCTCAATGATGTCGATGAAAAACGCTGGCCCGCAAAGCAAATGGCAGGCCTCATTGATGGGTGGAAAAATCGCGGACTTCTTCCCGAGCGCGTTCCTGCTGGCGAAGCGACAAGCTTTGCCAATGGCTTGGGCGGGAAGCTATACGCGGAGTATCAACAGCGTCTAAAAACTGTAAACGCTGCTGACTTCGGCGATCTCTTGCTTGAAGTATTGCGGATATTCCAAGAGCATCCCGATGTTTTGAAAGAGTATCAAAAGCGCTTCAAATATATGTTGGTCGACGAATACCAAGATACCAACGTAGCCCAATATCTGTGGTTGCGATTATTAGCTCAGGGCCACAAAAACATCTGCTGCGTTGGTGATGATGATCAGTCAATTTACGGTTGGCGCGGCGCAGAAGTTGATAACATTTTACGATTTGAAAAAGATTTCCCCGGTGCAAAGACCATTAAGCTTGAGCGCAACTATCGGTCCACACCGCAGATATTGGGCGCGGCTTCAGGCTTGATTGCCAAAAACGAAAGCCGCCTCGGCAAGACTCTCCGAACCGACAAAACCGAAGGCGAGCAAATCATTGTTCGTTCGCATTGGGATGGCGATGAAGAAGCCCGCGCGATTGGCGACGATATTGAAAACTTGCAGCGCCGCAAGGAGAACTTAAATGACATCGCGATCCTCGTGCGCGCATCATTTCAAATGCGTAGCTTTGAAGACCGCTTTATCACCATGGGGTTGCCTTACCGTGTTATCGGCGGCCCGCGGTTTTATGAACGCGCCGAAATTCGCGATTCTTTGGCGTATCTAAAAATCACAGCCTCACCGGACAATGATCTCGCGTTTGAACGCATCATCAACACGCCAAAGCGCGGCATTGGCGATAGCTCTTTGCAAAAGATGTTTGCCTTTGCGCGCGCACAACAAACGTCACTTTTCAATGCGGCTGAAAACATTATCACGACTGATGAGCTGCCAGCAAAGGCGCGGAACTCCCTTAAACAGCTCGTTGAAAATTTTGGTCGCTGGCGGCAGATGAGCCTTGGTCTTCCACACACGGAACTTGCCGAAATCGTACTCGATGAAAGCGGCTACACCGAAATGTGGCAAAACGATAAAAGCCCGGAAGCCCAAGGGCGCCTCGAAAATCTCAAAGAGCTCGTGCGCTCAATGGGTGAGTTTGAAAATCTAACAGGTTTTCTCGAGCACATCGCATTAGTGATGGACCGTGCCGCTGGTGACGAAGAAGAACGCGTAAATATTATGACGCTGCATTCTGCCAAAGGCCTTGAATTCGGTTCAGTATTTCTGCCGGGCTGGGAAGAGGGGCTTTTCCCGCATCAACGCGCGCTTGATGAAAATGGTAGAGCGGGCCTAGAAGAAGAACGCCGCCTAGCTTACGTCGGTATCACCAGAGCCAAGCGTCGAGCCACGATTTCTTTCGCGCAAAATCGGAGGGTTCATAATATGTGGCAGAACGCCCTGCCCTCGCGCTTTGTTGATGAGTTGCCTGAGTCTTTCGTCGAAGTTGCCCCCATGAGTACCAGCTTTGGCGGTCATGGCTTGGGCTCTTACGGCCAGAGCCGTTTTGACCAATCAAACCAGTTTGCGACCAACACTTACGCAACCCCAGGCTGGCAACGCGCCAAACAATGGGAATCCTCTGGCAAAGCCACCAAAACCGCCCCTAAATTTATGGAGGGCGAAATGGTTGTAAACAGCACCATAGGTCAAGGATTTGCAATCGGCACCCGCGTCTTCCATCAAAAATTCGGCTACGGCGAAATAAAGCGCGTTGAAGGCAACAAACTCACCGTCGACTTCGATAAAGCGGGTGAAAAAAAAGTCATCGATAGCTTTGTCGAGCTGGGGTGATGCAGAAATTGTCTATTGTTTTGATCTATGCCATCGGTTTGATCACTACTACTACTAGCGCGTTGTTTTTTAGTTTTGTATTTGCTGTTGCATACAGTGACGCTCAATTCGTATGCCCCGACGGAAACCAATGCAGCGATGCCGAAAGCGCTATGTTGTTTTCTGTAAGTGGGGTCCTAGTTGCGTTGCTTTTTACGTTCTTATGTTTTCGCGTTGTTAAAAACAAAAGACCAAAGAAATAAAATCACTTGAGTGTTGTACGCCAATGGCGCACTAAGAAGTCATGTGAGTTACCGTCGTTGAAATAGCTGTGTATATTGCCAAAGCTGAAAAAATCATGACCCAGTTTGAAATAGAGTCAGTTGTAACTTTAATTTCGGAAGTCCGGTCTGTCGGTGACTTGATCAAAGGAACTGGTGGGCTACGTAAAACCCGCATCGGTTTAGAGGGCCGTGGCAAACGCAGTGGCGGTAGAGTGATTGATTGGCACCACAACGAAGGGTTTCCTGCTTTGTTGCTTTGGGCTTTTGCAAAAAATGAAGCGTCTGACTTGACGGCAGCACAGAGTAAAGCACTCACGGGAATTGGCGCTACATTATTGGAGAGCTTTAGGAGCAATAGATGAAAAAATCTGATTTCGATGGTCTTTTGAGTAGTTTAAACCAAGCGAAAGAATTTGCTTTAACTGGTAAAAAAACAGATGTGCGCATTCATTTGCCAAAGGAATTTGATGTCGCTAAAATTCGCGCGGGATCCGGTTTAACTCAGGTCGATTTTTGCACTCAAATTGGTGTTTCAGTCGCCACATTACGGAATTGGGAACAGGGGCGGCGATCCCCAGAAGGTCCTGCTCGCGTGTTGCTTGCTTTGCTGGCCAAAGATCCAAACATAGTTCAATTATTGCTCAAATCTGCCGCATAAATTACAAACTTAGATACTTAAAATAGCGTTAACGAATTATTGCCTAGAATCGGCATCTGATTCTTTTCTGGGCGAGGATTAATGACAATTTCAGCTGAACGTGCATCCGATGTCGGCAATACGGCAAAAATAATCTTTACACTGACGATATTCACCTCAGCGTTTCTGCTCTTCGCCATTCAGCCAATGTTTACCAAAATGGTGTTGCCGCAACTTGGCGGATCGCCTGCGGTGTGGTCAGTGGCCATGGTATTTTTCCAAGCCTTACTCTTGCTCGGTTATCTTTACGCCCATCTCTCAACGCGGTACTTATCAACCAGAGTTGCTGTTATTGTGCACATTTGCTTATTGATATTTACGTTCCTGGCCCTGCCCATTGCAGTTTCCCAAAGCTTAGGCAAACCACCAACTGAGGGTCAAATTTTCTGGCTGATCGGCGTGTTCGCATTCTCGGTGGGATTGCCATTTTTTGCTGTGGCTGGAAATGGCCCATTGTTGCAGGCATGGTTTTCGCGCACCGGCCATAAAGATGCGGCCAATCCTTACTTCCTTTATGCGGCTTCAAACCTTGGCTCGTTTGCCGCTCTGTTGCTTTATCCGATTGCTTTCGAAACGACTTTACGTTTGCAAGAGCAGGCCTTTAGCTGGGCCGCAGGTTTTGCGTTACTGACTTTTTTGATTATTGCATCCGGCAGTTTACTTCTATTTGCAAAAACGACAATCACCCAAAACACTCAAGTTGTTCAGCGCTTACCACTCAATCTAATCGCGAAATACATCTGGTTATCCTTTGTACCTTCCGCTTTGCTGGTCGCGGTGACGGCTCACATCACAACCGACGTTGCATCAGCACCCTTCATGTGGATTATTCCGCTGGCGCTGTTTCTTTTGACCTTCGTTTTGATTTTCCGGGACGTGCCCTTGATCCCGATGAAATGGGTAACACTTGCTGTGCCAGTCGCGGCCGGTTTCATTTTCCTCAGCACCCTTTTTGACTTCAATATTTTTGTGTCAATCGGTAGCCACCTGCTCTTCTTTATGGCGGCAGCTTTGCTTTTCCACCACCGCCTTTACACGTTGCGGCCGCAAGCAGAACAACTCACGCAGTTTTATTTGTGGATGTCTTTTGGTGGCGTACTGGGCGGCATTTTCACGGGCTTGTTAGCGCCATATCTCTTCAGCACAATACTTGAATACCCAATTCTCGTCAGTCTCGCTATGCTCGGCCACCCGGCTGTTTACGCATTGACCCGCAAAGAATTTATGTCCCAAGTTTTGCCAACTGCGGTCATTGGTTTGGCAGCAATTGCTTTGGTTGCCACGTTCCAAGACGCTAGCTGGATGGCTTCTGGCATTGTTTTGGTAACCCTCATCATCTTGGCAAGTTTCGTTGTAACCGGCGCTTTCCGTCATCCACTTATTCAAGCAACCCTTATTCCAGTTACCTTTGCACTCTTGGCCTTCAAGTTTGGCAGTGTTATTGGCACAACGTTTGAACGCTCGTTTTATGGTGTGAACCGCGTATATTTGCACGATGAGGGGCAGTATCGCCTGCTCGCTCACGGCACAACAATTCATGGCGGCATTCGCATTAAAAACGCGGACGGAACGCCCTACACTGGCCCAATAAAACCACTGACTTATTACCATCCCGATGGCGTCTTGGCACAAACACTGAAGCTTTTACCGCCGCAATCCGCCGGGCGCGATATAGCGATTGTTGGTCTCGGCACCGGCGCGCACGGCTGCAATGGTTTGCCCGGCGATCGTTTCACCTATTTTGAAATTGATGCCATCGTGGCAAAAATCGCTAGCGATCCTGCCTTGTTCAGCTTTATGTCGAAGTGCACTCCGGATGCAAAAATTATATTAGGTGACGCTAGGCTTACCCTCACTGATCAGCCAGAAGCGATTTACGACTATATTTTACTCGATGCGTTTTCGTCGGACTCAATTCCTGTCCATCTGCTCACGCGAGAAGCAATGGCGATCTATATGTCCCGCTTAAAAGAAAATGGCTATCTCGCTATACATATTTCAAATCGCAACATGGAGTTGCAAAGTGTTACTGCAGCTCTTGCCAAAGATGCCAACCTTTCGATCAAAGCGCGATATCTTAAAAAACCACCCGGCAGCTTTGATGACGCGGTGCCATCATCAGTGGTTGTCATTGCGCGCAGAGCCGAAACTCTGGCTGCTTTCACAGAAACTCTTGGCTGGGCGGAACCTGTTCACAGCAATGCAAAAGTATGGACCGATGATTATTCAAACATCATCGGTGCCATATGGCGCAATTACATTGGTGGGAATTAAGCCGGCACAAACTTGAGCGAAACACCGTTCATGCAGTAACGCATTCCAGTGGGTTGTGGGCCGTCTGGGAACACGTGGCCCAAATGTCCGCCACAACGACGGCAATGCACTTCGGTGCGCGCGGAAAAAATTGTATTGTCTTCTTTCGTGCCAACGGCATTTGGCAATGGCTCATAAAAACTGGGCCAGCCTGTTCCGCTATCATATTTCGTTGTTGACGCGAATAGTGGAAGATCACAGCCAGCACAGTTAAAAGCCCCTGCCCGCTTTTCGTCATTCAGAACACTGGTGAAAGATCTTTCCGTGCCTTCTTCGCGCAAGACTGCAAAGGCTTCTGGCGATAAAATCTTTTTCCATTCTTCAGCAGTCTTGGTGATTTCAAACACCTCTTCCGCTGTAGCTAATCGTCCGCCTAAAAGTAATGAACCAAGAGAAGTTCCAGCAATTGTAAGAGCAAAGCGTCTGTTCATAATGTCCTCCGTTATAGATAATATTATTACGCAATCGACGCCCGATTGAACACTGACAAAGCTGTAATGTTCGATCAAACAACCGTGAGAATTTACGTGATCACTTTACCTGAAACTTCTGATCCCGCATTTTTATCTAACTTTAAATATGACAAAAATGATAACATCGAAATGACACCAACGACGACGAAAGCAATACGGAAATCCTGAATTGCAACGTCATTTCGTTGTCCAAAATAGCGCGCTGCATCAAGAATATATGCGGCACTCGCGACCCCTAATGCAATCGAAAGGTTCTGTACTGTTGTGTAGAAACTCGTCGCACTGCTGATATTGGTATGATCAATTTCTGAATAAGCCAATGAATTATGCGCCGTAAACTGCAGCGAACGCAAAAGTCCCGCACCAAAAAGAAAACCAAACATAATTATAAAAGGTGTGGTTGGAGTGAAAAGGCTGTAAGCCACAATCGAAGCGCCGCCGAACCAAACGTTCAGCACTAACAATTGCCGAAAGCCAAAGCGCTGAATAAAAAACTTTACCCAGAATTTCATGACCAACGCACCACCAGCACTAGCGCAGGTGATGAGGCCTGACTGAAATGCCGTCAATCCGAAACCCAATTGCAACATTAATGGCAGCAAAAATGGCACAGCACCGGCCCCAATCCGGTATAGCGATCCACCGACAACGGCCGCCCGAAACGTTGGAACATTAAGCAAAGACAAATTGATAATCGGGAATTCTATGCGCTTCGCATGATACCAATAAGCGATCAAAAGAATAACCCCACCGACAATCATCGCCACCACTGTCGCTCCTGAAAACAATCCACGACCAAAAATAGTTAAGCCGAAAACCGTAAAGCCAAGCCCCAAGCCCGAAAGCACAAATCCTTTTACATCCAAAGCGGGTGCCGCGGCTTCGGTTGTGTTTGGCATAAACCAACTCGCCAATACAAATGCCAAAACCCCAAATGGAATATTCATCCAAAAAATCCAGCGCCAATCAAAGTATGTTGTTATGAAGCCGCCAATTGGTGGCCCCATCACCGGACCGATTAAAGCGGGGATTGTGAGCCACGCTAAAGCGTCAACCAAATCTGATTTCGGCACTGCCCGCAGTAAGATAATCCGCCCTACGGGCACCATCATCGCGCCACCAAGGCCTTGCAACCCACGCGCCGCGACAAGCTCCGCCAATGTGGACGCAAATCCACAGAGCATCGATCCTACCGTAAAAACAATGATAGCCAGCCGAAATACCAATTTCGCTCCAAAGCGATCCGCCGTCCAACCGCAGATCGGCAAAAACACTGCAAGGCTCAAAAGATAAGTTGTAAAAGCGAGCTTCAAATCAATGGGGTCAACGCGCAAATCGAGCGCGATATCCGGAAGTGCGGTGGCGATAATCGTAGAGTCCATATTCTCCATGAATAATGCGGCAGCCAAAACCAACGGAATAATGCGAGAAGTCGGAATCATGCCCATTCCCTAAAGCAAAAACCCTGAAACCGCGAGGCTTCAGGGTCAAAATTCATAGCTAATTCTTTGTTAGATTATGCCTTAGCTTTGGAGGCCTTCGCTTGATCGACCTTGGCGCGTGGCGCTTTTCCAGCAATCAATTCTTTTGCTTGTGCAATCCACTCTTCGCGGGCGCTGCGGCCCTTAAGATTGAGTTTCGCGTCGATGTCAGCAAGTGCTGCGACGGAAAGCTTGGCAATATCTTGCAAGCTATTCACACCAACCGACGCCAATTGGGCAGTAATCTTTGGGCCAACGCCATCAATCAAAGACACATCGGTAATTGCTGCGGTATAAGGCGTTTCAAATTCATTCAATGCGCGC
Source organism: Hyphomicrobiales bacterium (assembly GCA_043760745.1). GTDB lineage: Bacteria > Pseudomonadota > Alphaproteobacteria > Rhizobiales > Aestuariivirgaceae > Aestuariivirga. Next base: position 3,551 of record JAYUOP010000231.1, on the reverse strand, counting down.
TGCCAATGAATCTCATGGCGGCCATCAGGACGGCCTTCCATTTCCCAAATTGCATGAGCGCGGGCGCGTACGGTATCTTCGGCTTCAAATTTCAAAGTTTGCATATTTAGTCCCCAATAAATCCAATAACACCCCGCCCCTAGCACATTATATTGCACTGCACAACAGCATTATGGTGCAATGCATCATTTTACTCGATTTTAACGGACTCAACCAAAAACCCGCCCGATTGCCGCGCCCATAGACTGGCGTAAAGACCGCCTTTTTTCTTCAGCAATTGAGTATGGGTTCCCTCTTCCACGACCCGGCCTTGATCCATAATGATCAACCTATCCATAGCGGCAATAGTGGATAATCGATGCGCCACCGCGATGACAGTTTTACCTTCCATCAAGGTGTAAAGGTTTTCTTGAATTGCGGCCTCAACTTCGGAATCCAAAGCTGACGTTGCTTCATCTAAAATTAAGATCGGTGCATTTTTCAATAGCACGCGCGCCACAGCAATCCGTTGACGCTGGCCGCCCGAAAGTTTCACGCCACGTTCACCCACCAATGCATCATACCCCGTGCGTCCCTGCGGATCGACCAAGTTTGCGATGAAGTCTTCTGCATGCGCCTTATTCGCTGCTGCCATCACCTGTTCCAGCGTTGCATCCGGCATGCCATAGCGAATATTGTCAATCACCGAACGATGCAGCAAGGACGTATCTTGCGTGACCACACCAATTGCTGCCCGCAAAGTTTCTTGGTTCACATCTGCAATATTCTGACCATCGATCAAAATCGCACCCGATCCCACATCGTAAAACCGTAACAGCAGATTGGCGAGTGTGGATTTACCAGCACCAGAGCGACCAACCAGGCCCACTTTTTCACCCGGCTTAATCGTCAAATTCAAACCATCAATAACTGGCGGCCGCCCTTCGCGTTTGGCTTTGCCATAATCAAATGTGAGATCTTTGACTTCAACTTTTCCAGCTGAGACAACAAGCGCCAAGGCATCCGCTTTATCAACGACAGCATGCTCCCGCGCAATGGTGTCTACTGCATCTTTCACCACGCCAAAATCTTCAAACAATCCGGCAATTTCCCATAGCATCCAATGCGCCATGCCTTGCATCCGGTACACAAGGCCGACTGAGAACGCGATTGCGCCGACGGTAATAGAGCCTTCTTGCCAAAGATAAATCGCCATGGCGGCTGTGAAAGCAAGCAACGCGCCATTCAAAAAATTGAGTGCCGCATTCATACCGGTTGAAACCCGCATGGACTTGTAAACCGCGTCCATCATCCGGCTCATGCCTTCTTTGGCATAGGCATCTTCGCGGGAAGCAAAAGCAAACAACTTCACAGTTGGCATATTGGTATAAGTATCAACTATTCGCCCAGTAACCAACGAGCGCATATCTGCTTGTAACTCAGAAAGTTTGCCCAACCGCGGCACAAAATAAGCCATCGCCAGTCCATAAAGCACGAGCCACATCACCATTGGAATGGCCAAGCGCAAATCATTCGACGCAAAGGCAACCACCGCTGAAAGAAAATAAACCGCGACCCATGATATAACCTGCGTGAACTTCATCACCACATCACGAACGCCCATTGCCCCTTGCATGACTTTCGTCGCCACGCGCCCAGCAAATTCATTGTGGTAAAACTCCATAGATTGCCGCAGCATATAACGATGCGCCAACCACCGAATCCGCATTGCAAAATTGCCGCGCAAACCTTGGTTTTCAATCGCATCGGTTACGAGTGCAAGAAATGGCTGACTTAATAGTGCGAGCCCACCATAAAACAAAAGCTCCCATTTATTTTCCGCCCAAAAAGTTTTGGGATCAGCCGTGCCTAAAACATCCACCAACCGCCCAACATAGGAAAACACCTGAACTTCGATCACAGCAAGCAGCATCGAAATCAACAAGCTAACAATCAACAACGGCAAGAACGGTTTGGAGTAATGCCGAATAAAACCCTTTACGTTAGCCGGAGGTTTTGTTGGCGCAATCGTTGGAAATGGATTGACGTAGTTTTCTAACCACGCAAAAAAACCGCTGAACAATTTTAGAACTCCCTCGTGCCACTCCCCCCTGGGTCGCGAACCATATCGCGGGACACATCTCACTGATTTGTTTTATCAGTAGGCAGTATAGAGGGTGATTATTGCAACGTCAAAGTAGTCGCTTCAAAAACTTCCGCGTAAACGGAACCACAGGCCGATCATAGATAATCCAAACCGCACTGGCCAAAGCGAGTGTTGCGAATACGACCAATAGCAACGCCAAAGGTCCACCCAACAGCGGCAGAACACTCCGCAAAATCAACCAACCAATTATTTCATGCAGCAAATAAAGCGCATAACTAATTCCCCCGGCCCAAGCCAAAACCACCGCATTCATTACGGGCCACTTCACAACCGCCGCCGCAATGAACAACGCCAAACCACCGAGGAACACACCAATGCCACCGACATCACTGACAACATTTATAACAGTCTTATCACCATCACCAACATGCCGCTGCACCATCGAAAGCCCGAGCAGCAATGCAACTGCAAACAACCCCGCCGACGGCGCTGAAATTTTAGCTTCCGCCACGCAACGCTGCACGATCATACCGATCACAAAAAATGCCGTAAACTGCGTCGTCAGTAAAAACCGAACACTATTGTTATTGAGGTGCAATTCATTGACCAAAGCAATCGCCAACCAAACCGTCATGATGATCGTCTGAAACCGCCACATGATACCGAGTGACATCAACACAAATACCCAACCATAAAAGACAACTTCAATAACGAGGCTCCAATAAACTCCGTCCATAAAATCTTTGCCTAAAGCTTGCGGCACCATGATGAAATTAGCGAAATACTCTGAGAATGATGTCGCGAATGTTTCGCCGCCCCATATCATCCGTACACAGAATGTAATCGTCAGACAGAAAATAAACGTGGGGTAAAGCCGCGAAAACCGCGAGATTGCAAAATCCATTGGGGTTCGCCCTTTCGCCGAATACGCCACCACAAACCCACTAATGCAAAAGAAGATATGAACCCCAATCTGTCCATAACGCCCAATTTCATTGAGCCAATTAGTACCGAACAATTGCGCATAAAACTGATCATAAGGCCCGCGAAACGCCATATGAAAATAAACCACTGCCAATGCGCAAACCAACCGCAGTCCATCCAAATTAAGAAGTCGGTTCGTTTGCATGAGTAGAGGTCTCCAAAGTTTTAACAACTATGCTTGAGCGAAGTTAAAATCCCCTTCGCTTTCATAATTGAGAAAGTCCCTCATCCGGCGTTGCACGCCACCTTCTCCCGCTTGCGGGAGAAGTGAAGCATATCACCTTACTTCTCCCGCTTGCGGGAGAAGGTGGCGCAACGCGCCGGATGAGGGCCCTCCACCAAATAACCAATCCTTAACCATATTATTGCCACAAGGTAATTCGATAGCCGGAACATAATTCCAGGGGACGATAGATCATGAACAAGACCATTATTGCTTTAATCGCTGCAGCGTTTTTAATCGCGGGCTGCACTACCAATC
>JAYUOP010000230.1:0-2676 GCA_043760745.1 Hyphomicrobiales bacterium | reverse complement strand
GTTTGGATGGAATCGATGACGACGATGGAAGGTGGCGGGCCTTCGGAAAGGGTTGCGATAATATCGGACACATTGGTTTCAGCGGCCAGCAAAACAGGGGCATCTGACAGACCTAGGCGCTCGGCGCGCAGGCGGACCTGAGCGATTGCTTCTTCGCCCGAAATATAAACGACGCGCTCACCGCGATTGGCCAATGCAGCCAAAGCTTGCAGCAACAAAGTTGATTTACCAATGCCGGGGTCGCCACCTATAAGAACCCCAGAACCGGGGACGAAACCGCCACCGGCAACACGGTCTAATTCAGCTATGCCAGAAAGAATGCGAGGTGGAGCCGCACTCTCACCTTTCAGACCAACCAGACGGGTTGAGCGGCCCTTGGGTAATACAGCGCCCTTAGCGCCTGATGCCGGCGCTTCGGTGCGTTCTTCAATAATTGTGTTCCATTCGCCACAACCCTCGCATTTCCCGCTCCACTTGGGCGCCGGGGTTCCACAGGACTGACAAATAAATTGCGATGCTTTGGCCATAGCCGGGGAGTAGCAGGAACGTTTAGAGAACGCAAGAGGTTCCATCAATTTCTGCGTTTTGGGATCAACACAGGAATAGCGATCAACTGGATTAAAAAATAAACAAAAGCGTGCAGCCCGACGTTCCAATTTGGAGTTTGGCTGACTACGCCCCAGATTGCAAAAAAGCTCACGTATAGAACCATGAAAGCTGTGTCCGCGTTGAACAAAACTGTTCTGCCGAATTGGCGCATGGTGTCGCCGATGAGTTTGGCGGGCAGGGCGAAGACGAGGCCGATCCAGAAAGCGTTGCCAATCTGGTTTGCCCAAACTGCGGGGGTGGTAATAACGGTAGCGAAGTAATAAATGCCAACCATTTTCAGCCAACTGCCGATGAAGCGGAAAAAGCCATTGGACCTTGGCCTTGCGTCATCAATGTTTTCAGGCTGCATAGGTGATACGGCCATCGCAAATGGTGATTGTTGGTTTGATGGTGCTCATGGCTTCGGCGGGGGTGGTTTCGAGGTTGCCGTTCAGGATCACAATATCAGCTAACATTCCCGGTTTTAGCATGCCTTTTTTATGTTCCGCGAATTCGCAATAGGCGCTGCCTAAAGTAAAACCATGCAGCGCATTCATCAGGGTCTGGGCTTGCGGTGGGCTTTCTGGTGTCACAGGTTTCATGGTCATGGCGGATTGCATGCCAAGAAACGGATCAAGCGGAGAGACCGGCCAATCTGATGAGAAGGCAATCGCGGCACCCGTTTCGCGTAAGGTTTGCCATGCGTATGATAATGGAATTTTAGCGCCAAGCCGCGCGTAGCAGGGCTCCAAGGGATTGCCGGGAACACCAAGGCCGACGATAGGTTGAAGGGATGCAATAACGCCGAGTTGTTTGAGGCGTGGCACGTCGGCTGCGTCAATGCTTTCAATATGTTCGATGCGGTGGCGGCTGTCGCGTTTGCCATTCGCGCGCTGAGCTGCTTCATAGCCATCAAGGGTGCGGCGAACACCGCCATCACCAATCGCATGAACGCTGATTTGGAGCTTGTGTTTATCGATGCGGGTGGCCACTTCGTTGAATTGTGTGGCGGTGAAAAGTGGCGCACCCGTATTGCCGGGAAAGCCCGGATAATCATCGAGCATGAGTGCGGTCATGGATTCCAAAACGCCGTCCATGAAGATTTTGACGCGACCGGATTTCAGCATATCGCCGTGGTATTGTTCGCGCATAGCGACTGCTTCATCAACACGATGAGTTTCGAAATAGTTCTTCTGGTGGAAGGGAACTTCAACGCGGGCGTTCATTTCGCCGCGCTGGAGCAAAGCATTCAGCAATTCGAGTTGATACCAATTGCCATCCATATTGTGCATCGAAGTTATGCCTAATGACGCCGCATAAGCGATACCTTTTTTCATGAAAGCTTCGTCAGTGGCGCGCATCGCGGGGGTTGCCGGCGGGGATGGGTTTTCGCCGGTGGTCATGCCGAGCCATTCACGGCCACCCGTTGGGGTGAGTTCCAGCACTGGCATGAAAGCTGCCGATTCCAAGAGTTCTCCGGTGGCGAGGCCATCCGCATCAAGGACGATTTCATTGCCCACTGGCAAAACTTTGCCACGCATAAGACCAGCGGCTTCGAGGGCTTTGGTATTGGCCCAAACGGTGTGATGGTCAAAACAGACAAGAATTAATTGGCGGTCCGAAATGATACGGTCTAAGCGCTGGCGGGTGATTGGTGTGTCTGGGCCGAAACTATTTTGGTTTGCGCCATTTACGGCAATAACCTTGGCCCGTGGATTTGCTTTGGCGTATTCAGAAATTGAATCCGATACTTCGTTTAAGCCACTGAGATGATTGATCATCAGGCTTTCTTTTTCGACCGCCCCTATGAAAAGATGTAGGTGGCTTTCAATAATACCGGGGATAACCGAATGACCTTGTGCATCGATGACACGGGTTGATTTTCCACGGGTTGATTGCAGGTCGGCGATCGATCCCACGGCCATGATCCGATTGCCTTGCAAGGCTACCGCTTCGGCAAAAGGCTGGGCATTGTTCATCGTGATAATGCGAGCGTTGGTGATCAGAATATCGGCGTGTGGCATGGGTTGGGACCTTTTTGTATTTTGCAGATAAGGACCTCATCCGGCGCTTTGCGCCACCTTCTCC
>JAYUOP010000229.1:0-6632 GCA_043760745.1 Hyphomicrobiales bacterium | reverse complement strand
TAAGCGTCTCATGGCTATGGAAGTTGATGAAACAATAACAGCAAATTCAGTTGAGCGGGAGTTGTCCGCAAATGCGGTTTCTGAAATATTGCCGCAATCGGTCGGAATAACCGGTAATCCTGCGGAGTATTTTGAAAATTATCTGGCAACTTATTTTGCCCAGTTTGGCACGAAATTACCACCAGAAGGGTTGTATGAACGGATATTGGCTGAAATTGAACCGCCTTTGCTCCGTGCTACTTTGGCCGCAACGAATGGTAATCAACTTCGCGCTGCCGATCTTTTAGGTATTAATCGCAATACGTTACGCGCAAAACTTCGGGAACGAGATGTGAAGTCAATCCGAAATCCAACGGGTTAATGTTTGGTGGTACTGTCGTAAAAACGCCACTATTACTGTTGATTTTTGGCCACAGGTGGTATCCGATAGAAATATGTTAAATTCAGGCGAACTTCAAATAACCAGTAGACTGCGCCAGCTCACGGGTTGGGCGGCGCTATTCTTGGTTATGCTTGGAATTTTATCAGGCTTAGGCACCTTTCTTATTCTTACCGGCCTTACCCCAATCAAACCTAACGATGAAATTACGAGCGGACTTCTGCTGGTCAACGGCGCATTAGTGGTGATGATGGGCCTCATGATTGGCGGTCAGTTGCTGTTCTTGTTGCTTGAAAGGCGAAAAGGAACCGCAGGAGCAGGGCTCCATATTAGGCTTATTTCACTTTTTAGTATCGTTGCTATTGTTCCAGCAATTGTTGTTGCGGTTTTTGCATCTGTTACCTTGAACCGGGGATTGGATGCTTGGTTTTCGGAACGCACGCGGTCAATCGTCGATTCTGCAATTGTTGTGGCCGAAGCCTATTTGCAAAATGCCGCTGATGATGCGCGCAACGATACACTCAATATTTCAAACGATCTTTCGCAACAATTGACCATGTATACGAACGACCGGGCCAGTTTTGTTCGGCGTGTTGCGCGGCAAGCAGCTTTGCGAAGTTTAGCTGCGGTATATGTTTTTGATACGGCGACTAAACGCATTGATGTAAATGTAACAGCAAACAGTAAAACTCAATTCATACCACCCCCACCCGAATTGATAGCTAAAGCGGATAAAGGCGAGTTAGTTCTCATTCCGCCTGGGCAAGGCGGCAATGTCGTCCGTGCACTGATTAAGATACCGGGTTATAAATCTCAGTATTTGTATGTTTATCGGTTGTTGCAGCAAGATGTGATTTTGCAATTGCAAAAAACGCGGGAAGCCAAGCTCGAATATGACCGCATGCAAACCCAGCGCACCGGAGTTCAAGTTACATTTGCGCTCATGTATACGTTAGTTGCTTTCGTATTTTTGCTTGCCGCAATTTGGCTTGGTATGTGGTTTTCGGATCGGCTTGTAGCCCCAATTGTGCGTCTTTTGGGTGCATCCCGGCAGGTGGCGCAAGGCAATTTTAATGCAAAGGTTGATACGCTTGAAGGACCAGGCGATCTGATTAATTTGTCGCGTTCTTTTAACTTGATGACGGATCAAATTCGATTTCACCGGGATCAGTTAGTCGAAACCAATTACCAACTTGATGACCGACGGCGGTTTACCGAAGCGATGCTTGCTGGTGTGAGTGCCGGTGTGATTGGTATTGATCCTGATTACCGTATTTCATTGGTCAATCGCTCGGCGCTCAATCTTTTGAAAGCCACTGAAGGTGATTTACTGACACAACCAATCGACGAAGTTTTCCCAGAATTCAAAACACTTTTTACCCTTGCCCAATCGCGTCCGTCAGGTTTTGCGGAAGGCCAAGTTGATTTGAATGTTGAAGGGCGTGATGCCAGTTTCGTTGTTCGCATTACAACAGAAGGTTCCGATGACGCCGAACATGGATATGTTTTAACGTTTGACGATATTACTGATCTCGTTTCGGCTCAGCGCAATTCAGCTTGGGCCGATATTGCGCGACGCATTGCTCATGAGATCAAAAATCCGCTGACGCCGATCCAACTTTCGGCAGAGCGCTTAAAGCGGAAATATAGCAAAGAAATTAAAACTGATGTGCATGTTTTTGAGCAGTGCACGGACACGATTATTCGCCAAGTCGGCGACATTGGTCGGATGGTTGATGAATTCTCATCATTTGCGCGAATGCCAAAAGCGGTTCCAGAGATGAACTCACTGGCCGGGTTGGTTCGTGATGCAACGGTTTTGCAACGCGTATCAAACAGTGATTTAGACATTGTAATTCAACCAAATGCCGAAGAAGTGGTGTTTCCATTTGATCGCCGCCAAATAACGCAAGCTGTCACAAATCTCGTGAAAAATGCTGTTGAAGCTGTTGAAGGCAGGGGTGGCGATGCCGCCTTGCCACGCGGTAACATCGTCGTAAACTTTGGTTTAAAAGGCGATTTGCCGTTTATCGCTGTCACTGACAATGGCATTGGCTTACCCAAGGAAAATCGTCAACGATTGGCGGAACCTTACATGACCACACGCGAAAAAGGCACAGGCCTTGGCCTTGCAATTGTGAAGCGGGTTATGGAAGAGCATGGTGGGCGACTGACGTTTGAAGATGCTGAACAGGGGACCGGTGCATGCATCAGTCTTATATTTGCACCAATGCTTGCCGCAAGTTTAGTCAAAGAGAAGAGTGCATAAAATGGCCGCTGATATTCTGATTGTTGACGACGAAGCCGATATTCGCGAACTCATTGCGGGTATTTTACAAGACGAAGGTTTTGAAACAAGGCTTGCCCATAATTCGGATGCAGCCCTTGCCGAAGTTACGCAACGCCGCCCTTCGCTGATCATTTTGGATATTTGGTTACAAGGATCGCGTCTTGATGGGCTAGATCTGTTGCTCGAGATCAAACAAAAACATCAGGATGTGCCCGTGATCATCATCTCTGGTCATGGCAATATCGAAACCGCAGTGGCCGCGATTAAGCGCGGCGCATATGAGTACATTGAAAAGCCATTTAATGCAGATCGCCTGTTATTGGTGGTTGGGCGGGCATTGGAGATCACTAGGCTTAAGCGAGAAAATGAAGAGTTAAAGGGCCGGTCGGGAATTGATATTCAATTGCAGGGGCAATCTGTGCCAATGCGAAATTTGCGCCAGTTGCTTAAAAAAATTGCGCCCGCCAATAGTCGGGTTTTAATCAGCGGCCCGATGGGAGCCGGTAAAGAAATGACGGCGCGCACTTTGCATGCAATGTCTGCGCGGGCTAGTGGTCCGTTCGTCATTTTGAGTGCTGCTACGATGACACCAGAGCGGATGGAAGAAGAGCTGTTCGGCGTTGAAACCGGTGGCGAGGGCGTATCGCGGGTGGGAGCATTGGAAGAAGCCCATAGCGGCACATTGTACATTGATGAAGTGGCAGACATGCCGCTGGAAACGCAAGGAAAAGTATTGAGGGTTTTACTTGATCAAACGTTTCAGCGCGTAGGCGGCGGCAAAAAAGTTAAAGTCGATGTGAGGATTATTTCATCCACAAGCCGTGATTTGTTGAAATTGATTGCTGAGAGCCGCTTTCGTGATGATCTTTACCATCGCTTAAGCGTGGTGCCAGTGCGGGTTCCAAGTCTCAGCGAACGGCGGGAAGACATTCCTGAATTGGTTGATTATTTTGCGAAGTCTTATTCGTATTCCACTGGTCAACCGACACGTCCGATTGCTAATGATGCGATTGCTGTTTTGCAAACGCGCGATTGGGCTGGAAACGTTCGTGAGTTAAAAAACAATGTTGAACGCATCATGATTGTCGCATCTGGCGAATCAACCAGTGAAATTACAGCGAGCATGCTGCCGCAAGACGTTGGCCAAGCTGGTCAAGCAAGCGTATTTGGTGGCGAACATCTCTTAGCTTTACCATTGCGAGAAGCGCGCGAAGCATTTGAGCGCGATTATATAGCGGCACAACTTTCTCGCTTCGGTGGGAATATTTCACGCACTGCCGCATTTATTGGCATGGAACGCTCGGCTATGCACAGAAAAATAAAAATGTTGGGACTTTCTTCGAAAGCGGACGAAGAACCGGCGTGAAGGCTAAGTTTTGCCTAATTGTTTAAATAGTGCTAAACCCTGAATTGTTCATTGGCTAATAAAAAGAGAAACAAAATGGCCCAAGAAAAAACCCAAAACCTACAAGACACTTTTCTTAATCATGTTCGTAAGCAGAAAATTCCCGTAACAGTATTTCTGGTGAACGGTGTAAAGCTGCAAGGTATTATCACTTGGTTTGATAATTTCTGTTTATTGCTGCGTCGTGATGGCATGTCGCAATTGGTTTATAAGCATGCGATTTCAACCATAATGCCTGGTGGCCCAATCAGCCTATTTGATGAAGAGAGCAACGACTAGTGACATCTGTTAAGCACGCCAAAACTGGCGGCGGCGTCGATTTTCAAAAAGAAGGCCCGGAATTAACCCGCGCCTTTGTGGTTCATGTAGAACGCAAAACCCGGATTGATCCCAAAGTCTTTGACCGGGACGCATCTAGCCGTTTGGCAGAAGCCATTGGTTTGGCCGAAGCGATTGAGCTTGATATTATTGACAGCATGATTGCGCCCTTAGCGGCACCAAAACCAGGCACTTTGATTGGTACCGGTAAGGTTGCTGAGATTGCCAAGCGCGTAGAAGCGGCAGAAGCGGAGCTCGTTGTTGTAAACGCGCAGTTATCTCCCGTGCAACAACGCAATTTGGAAACCGAATGGAAAGCCAAAGTGCTGGATCGCACCGGGCTGATCCTTGAAATATTCGGTCGCCGTGCAACTTCCAAAGAAGGCACGCTGCAAGTAGAACTTGCCCATTTGCACTATCAGAAAAGCCGACTGGTTCGGTCATGGACGCATTTGGAGCGGCAACGCGGCGGCTTTGGCTTTCTAGGTGGCCCCGGCGAAAGCCAGCTCGAAACCGATCGTCGGCTCATTCAAGAACGCATAACCAAAATTGAAGGCGAGCTTGAAGTTGTCGTCAAGACCCGCGACTTGCACCGTAAGGGCAGGGACCGGATACCGTTTCCGATTGTGGCCCTTGTCGGCTACACCAATGCTGGTAAATCGACGCTGTTTAACCGCCTGACGGATGCCAATGTTTTGGCGCAAGATATGCTGTTTGCAACCCTTGATCCCACCATGCGCAATCTCAATTTGCCGACCGGGCGCAAAATTATTCTGTCTGATACAGTTGGATTCATTTCCGATTTGCCCACTACTTTAATCTCATCATTCCGGGCAACATTGGAAGAAGTCTTGGCGGCGGATGTTATTCTCCATGTGAGAGATGTGAGCCATGACGAAAGTGACGCGCAAGCCCATGATGTGAATTTGGTATTGGAAGAGCTGGGCGTGGATGACGTGCGCCGCGGCAAAATCATTGAAATTTGGAACAAGTCTGATCTGCTGGATGAACAAAGCCGCAGCAGCAAAGAGTTGCAGGCTGAGCGCCGCAGCGATGTGGTGCTGGTATCTTCTTTAACTGGCGATGGTATTGACCGCTTGCTTGATTGTGTTGAGCAGCGCTTGGCCGAATCAAGCACACTTTATGACATCGTTATCGATCCATCCGATGGTAAAGGCTTGGCTTGGCTGCATCAGCGCGGCGAAGTTATGGACCGGCATATGTTTGAAGATGGCCGCACTAAACTAACGGTTAGGCTCGATGGCGACACCGCTGGTCAAGCGCAATCAAAGTTCGGCAAGGCGATGACGAATGTTCGCTAATTAAAAAATCAGGGATCAGTGCGGTGGTTGTTTTTGTAAAACCAAACGCTGAGGTAAGTTGCTAACGCACCACTGCCGATTAAAGGTAACCACCAACCTTCAACGTGGGGAATGCTTAGGGCGTGCATGAACCCCTCTGAGCTCATTGCCAAAACAACGATCAGCGCAGATAGGCCATGCGTGATCTTCAATGTGGCGCGCAAAAGCAGCTGTGCTGCGGCGGCCCGAAACCATGCCAAAGCCACAACAAAGCAAAGCATAAGCTCGGCTGGCGGCAACACTGAATAGAACCAATGATTGAAAAGAGCAATGTTTGGCAATTGCAACATATGCAAAGATAAAGCAAATAAACCTAATGTTATCAATCCGATAACGATATGTGCCCAAAGATCCTTTTGCATGTTCACGGCGCTGCGATTCCATTTGTTGTGTTGCTACAAATTGAAGTCTTAACGATAAATATCTTGCATGTAAAGTTATTTGTTGCAATACAACAAACCTTCAACAGGAGAATCTTATGGCCCGACCATCCAGCTTACCTGCTCCCGCCGAGGAGCTCGTTTTGAGTGCTTTACGGAGCAATGAACAGCCAATGAGTGCCCTTTCAATTTTGGGGCAAGTCAACCAGTTTGGTATCAATAGCTCGACAATCGTGTATCGCGCGCTAGACTTATTGATCAAAAATGGAACCGTACATAAGATCAACGAGCTCAATAGTTTTGTTGCCTGCAATTGCGAAGCAGATCACCATCATGATGTTTCATTGCTGACGGTTTGCCGGGATTGCAAGCGGGTTGAAGAGCTCCATAATCATGACGTTATCCACCATTTTACCAAGCTCCGGAATTTCGGCGTTAATTTAGTGAAGTCGGCAATCGTTGAACTGCCAGTGATTTGCAACCGCTGCCAGGTGCCAGC
>JAYUOP010000228.1:0-18384 GCA_043760745.1 Hyphomicrobiales bacterium | reverse complement strand
CTTTGTTGCCCAATTGCCCATGGGATGCCGCAAGCAGCCTAATGACAGGTTCATCGTCGGCAAGCCTGCCGCAGAGGTCCACCGCACCCGCGTAGTTTTCGTTTGAAAACGCAATGCCTGCACCTATCCACCAATAATGGTCAGGAGGTATAGGATTAAGATCAATTGCTCTTTGAAACAACTCCTGTGCCAAAACGGCATCGCCAATGTGACCGAGAATGTCGCCCCGATCCAATATGATATCTGCATGGTTGGGATGCAGGCTTTGGGCCTGTTCCAATACCTCTTCGGATAGGTCGAAATCATGCTGGTAAAAGCAAACCATGGCCTTGCGCCAATATCCATAGGCACTATTAGGGTCTACGCGAATGGCCGTATCGGCGCTTTTACGGGCGGCGCTCAGTAACTCGGCGTCATCACCGCCGCGTAATACCCATTCAAAATAAAGTGTCTTGGCAACACCTGAATGGGCTTCGGCAAAACTAGGATCCGCTTCCAAGGCTGCAAGATAATGTTTGCGTGCTCGGCGAGTGTTTGGCAGATCGCAAGACTTAAAGCTTTCTTCGCCACAAAGATAATGAACATATGCACTAACTTGCTTAGCCTTCCGCCCAGTTTCGAGCGCATGCCGCTCCAATTCGTTTGCAAGATTCGAAGCAATTCGCCACGTTAGCTGATTGAAGCAGGTGATAATCATTTCTGACTGCACTGGAAACTCGCTTGCCCAAACAATCTTTTGTGATTCAACATGCACCATTCGCAAACTCAAAATGGTACCATGCTTCACAAAACCACTCACAGTGTAGTCAGCCCGCAGTTGGCTGTTGTCCATCGGTAGGCCGGAATCATGTTGGATTTGAAAACTCGAATGCGGTGCCAGCATGACAAATGTTCGGTAACGTGCGAGTTCGTTGACGACGTCTTCAATTACAGATCTCAAATTCTCCGATGCATCAGTTCCGCTATTGCCCCATCGCGGCTGGAGGAACGCCACACGGGGTGGCGCAACAACTGGATGCTTATCCTGAACTGGTTTGTGCACATCGATATTTATTGAAGTCGCAAAAACGCGTCTGACAGCCGCTTCGGTTTCTGGAAGAGGTGATGAGCCATGTTCGGACTTTGCATTGGCAACAAGCGCACGGCTAACACGCGCTGCTTCTCTGGTATGCCCGCAACGGCCATACATCTCAATCAACAGGCGATAAGAAGCCTCACGTTCCGGCTCCAGCTGCAACAATCGGCTTTCATAGCTAGCGATAGTCTCAACACTACAACGGCCTAGTCGCGTGATATCAATTAGAACTTGTTCACAGCTCCAAAAGAAATGTTCCTGCAACCGTGTTCTTTGCACTTGCAACCAATCGCTATATGCCTCGGAAGCTTCGCCCAGACTTTCCAGCAAGACACCTCTGTAAAGGGCAAGGAGTTGGCTTTTGTCCCTAGCTAAAAACCAGCATAAATCGATGCTGTCACCTCGGCCTGTAATTGTTATGTCGCGTGGATCTATGGTGATGAAAGTTGCAATATCGGGCTTGTGTTGGCGCAGCCTTGCTAAGAGCTGCCTGAGATTGTTAAGCGCGTTTGCCTCGTCGATCTGGTCCCACAACATAGTCGCCGCAGCTTTGCGCGCAATTCTTTGTTGCGGGCTCAGCGCAACAAGCGCAATCAATTGGAAGCCTTTTTCCGGAAAAACACCATGGGGACCAAGACTGCAGAGTTCAGCCCTGCCAAAAAGTCGCAAAACAATGTTATCTATCCCAACCATTTTCGACCGTCCCCAGACGCAAAACGTAGTCGATACTTGCGCTTTTCTGCTTTGAAAGCAAGGACGGGGTCTGAACCGAGAAAGCGTGCTGTGACGACGAGCAGACTGGTGTCGCACCGCATGCTTTCCGGACCGGTTATGAATGAATGCTTTGGGCATTCTTAGTTAGCTATTCTAATGCACATCAGTAAGTTGAAATAGCATGCACAGCGCCCTTGTCGTTTATCTCTATAAAACCGTTGGGCACTTCGTGATAAGTATAGCAATTCTCCTCTTTGTCGTCCGGGAAGCAAATCTTATCCCCCTTCACTTTGAACTTGACCTTGGCTTTGCCTTCGGGCTGCCCGCCAAAAATGAACTTTGCATTGACCCAAGAGTTTTTGATATCCCACTTGACGTCAGAAACCATAAATTTGTCCGCGTCATGTATTGTTACAAAAATGCGCTTTCCTTTGACCAGTTCAAGAATTGCTGAAGCTGGAATTTTTGACGCAGTCGGGGGTAGTTCAGGGGGGTTGGGCTGTAGTGTATTGATGGAAGTAACAGTGTCGTCTGCGTTGGTTTCATACAAGGTGTTTCCATCGCGATAAACAGACTGACACACTTCTTTTGCATTGGTTTTATAGCAAAACTGATCGCCATTGACGCGCGCTTTACCGCGAAAAAGGCCTGCTTCTCCATTGGCTGTGCGATAGATGCCATGCAAAACTTTGCTTTTAATGCTATAAAAAATCTCGCCTTTCACTTTGTCTCTTACATTGTCAAAAGTAGCATAAGCGCCCTCGTACAACTCTACAATTGCTTTGCCGTTGAGTTTCTTTGCAGATGCAGGTGGAGTGCCAGCAAACGAGGAATGAGAGGTCATTAACATTGCCGTTGCGAAAAGTAAGAGATGGGTGCAGGTTTTCATTGGTGTTTTCTCCAGTTGTTTGATCAACTTTGCCGAAACAAAAAAACCTGTCATTCCCAATTTGAGGTATGCTGTCGAGCCAACGAATTATCAAAGCGGCGCGTCATTTTTTGGCAACGCGCTGAAAATAGCGAAGGATTGACCCCCAGTATCCAATCGAAAAATTTGAAGCGTAGTGCAACATGGCACAGCCACTGGATTGTGCGAGAGCTAAGAGCAAAGAGCGATGTCCGTTTTTTCAACCTGCTGTTTGGCTACGCCACCAACGTTAACGAGTACGAATGCTACTATAACGGAGAGCACTTTACCCACTCATAGGTTTTTGGACGCACCGTGTGGCAGGATAAAAATTCTATTCGATGGATACCTCATGTAGGTGATGACTCATTGTTACGCAGCGGCTTATCAAAAATTAAATACAAAACTATTCGACATCGAGTCGATAAAAATGAGGGATGGGCTAAATAAAAATTGTAAAGTGGATTGCTTTCGCAGGATTGATTTCTGTGACACTAGCGCTAGCTGCAAAGAGCGAGCCTATGGCTGAGTTCAATTGGACGGGTCTCTATTCCTGGCTACGGCTTTAGTGGTGATGGCCGCCTTGTCGATGCTTATTGCGACGGTGCAACGCCGGGACATTGCGAAGATAATGAAGACAATAGACCCAATTGTGGGGAGCCTGGCACATGGCTTGTGACGACCACGATGTGAGATTTCATTGGCGGCGGGCATCTCGGCTATAATCACCAGTTCAATACGGGCCTCGTTTTCGGCGGTGAAATGGATTTAGGTTTTGGCGGAACTTCACATGGTTCTTTCACTTATGGCGGTATTTTTCCTTTTGATCTTGACTTTTAGTATGGTCCCGGTGACGATGCAATTGGCGAGATTAATCTTGCAATGACAGGTTCCGCTGGCCTGCGCGCAGGTTTTGCAGCAGATCGTTTCTTGCCGTACGTAACAGGTGGCGTTGCTTACGCCCAATACGATGCTACTTACTCCGAACCAGATAATGATGATGCGCCGCGTTCTGATGAAGGAAACTTAATTGGTTGGACGGTTGGCGCTGGCCTCGATAATGCAGTTTCTGATAGCGTTATCATTGGTGCTGAGTATCGCTACACTGACTATGGTAGCGACACATCGTACTTAACTAATCCAGATCTTGACGACGATAGATGGGTGCATGACATCGATCTTGTTACGCATTACTTCCGCATTCGCGCATCTGTAAAATTTTAATTCTTCTTGCAAGAAGTCTCCCCGCTGAAAAAGCTCCGCCCGCGCATCCCTGCGGTCGGGGCTTTTTAGTCATCATTCCGATCTCCAAACCACTCTAATTAAAGTTGAACTAACGCTAAGTAATCTTTGCATAGAGGCGGTCGCCTCGATTACATAAAAGAAACAGCTTCGCGATGAGATGTTCAGTTGGCAGCCAGATGTGTTCATTTAAAGCGTTTGCCGAAAGTTTAATACTTTACTTATAGTCTTACTATCTAAGCCCATGGACTTTGCTGACAAGTTCCACTTGACTTACGACCCCCATCTTTCGAAAGATGGCCTTCAATTGAACACGTACCGTCCCAACAGAAACGCCATTGCAAGCAGCTATTGCACCCACATTTTTGCCATATGAGAGCTGAGCTGCGACATCACCTTCGCGTTGGGTTAAGCCAAAAAACTCTGTCAACATGTGACTGTCCTGGATCTCCGAAACCAGCGCTCCCTTGAGCTCGAGGCCGATCAGTTTCCTGCCTGAAATCAAATGTCGGTTGGTCGCAATATCATGCAGAATTGCCAAACATGGGAAGTTTTCGTGGTGCAGTATCGTTTCGACATTTGCGCGTCCATTGAAGAAGTTAATAACGGCGTCACGCACAGTTCTAGTATCCTGATTATTTTTAAGCATAAGTGAGTCGCCCATTTTCTGAAAGTATTTGTGAGCGACAGTTTCAAAGTGTTCGTTCGCGACCACGATTTGCATAGTGTCGTCTAACACAGCGAATGGTCGACCCGCACTTTGAAAAGCATTCCGATATGCTTCTATTGAGGCTGAGATGATCCGCGCAGATGCCGCCGCTGCGAGTTCGATTAATACTGCATGGCGATTTAGAAATTCGACTTCGTCAGAAGTGAAGTGTTGTCGGCCGCCTGAGCGGCTAATCCGCAACACCCAGCTGCCTTCAGTTTCGAAATTCAGTAGCTTCACGTACGAATGAGTTTTACCGTTTTGTAGATAGCTAACATTTTTATCATTATTTGGTTCGAGTACAAATGCTACACAATTTGGCTTGTTTAGGATTGCTAGAGTGTCGAACGAAAGTGGACTTGGCTTTGAATGTATTGGTCTGGATGAATAAATGGGGCCGCCATCCAATGCTATCGGGAACATTAAAACTTCAGAATCGGGGAATTGGCGCTCAAGAATTCGACACATCTCGGACCAAAGGTGAGGGTCTCCAACCGACGATCGAAAAGTTCGAAAGAGTACAACGCCCTGATCCAACTCAACTTCCCCAATCACTTGGGCACTTTGAAATTTATTTACAACAACTGTCATCTCTCGTTTGAGGTAGACAGATTTACTCAAAAATTGGCTCCGGTATGCTATCATTTGGCGTAGCAAGCTGAGTTCTTGAAATTGAAAAAACCGCGGGCTCCTCGGTATCTAGGAGTACGAGACAAAGGAAGCCCGCGAGGATTCGCCCAACGTAGGGAGGCTTGCAGGGACGAAATTGAACCAAATAGCCAAAACATAGATATGACTGCCTTTTGCAATTTCACACATAGGTAAAATAGAAGGCGTTATGCAGCCGTTACGCTAATCGGGTGAAGCTGTGGCAAGTTCAAAGTGCATTTGGACACCGAAAAACGAACAATCCTCAGGCGGCTTGCTCCGCCGGTTCGGGCATTCTATCGCGGTATGCCGGTTAATATTTATTGAAAGATAGCAGGCTATGACTGCGAGTCTAAACAGCGGTCAAACATCCGAGCCGAGCTTGCTTAATTTTCAGCAATATCTTCGGACCATAGCTCTGGTTTTTCTTTGATGAAGCGGGTCATTAAAGCGATACAGTCGGGGTCGTCAGCGATGATGACTTCAATGCCTTTTGAGCGCAGAAACTCTTCATTGCCGCCGAAGGTTTGGTTTTCGCCAACTACGACGCGCGGAATACCAAATTGAATGATAGTGCCGGAGCACATCATGCAGGGGCTGAGAGAGGTATAGATTGTCATATCTTTATAAGTTTTTTGACGACCTGCTTTGCGCAATGCATCCATCTCGCCGTGCGCTATGGGGTCACCTCCTTGCACACGCTGATTGCGGCCCTGCGATACGATTTGATCGCCGCGCGCCAACACTGAACCAATCGGACATCCACCTTCATCAAAGCCAGCTTTGGCTTCGTCATAGGCGATGCGGAGGAATTTTTTATCGATTGCGTTGAGCATAGAATTATCCCTTAATCTGCGATTTCTTATAATACGGCAGCTGTTCGACACGTGGCGAATATTTGCCAGTGTCGCTTAAGTTTTTCACGTGCGTAATAATATCTTCAAGTGGAGCGAACCACACTTTTTTCGTGCTTAATGTGTGTTCAAGCCATTTTTCAACTTGCGCCCAGCGCGCTAAGCGGCCGGTGAGAAAGGGATGCCAAATTCCCATCCAAAATCCACCCGCTTCATATTGCGCATCAAACTCTTCCCAGAATGCTTGAAGTCCTTCAGATGGCGATTTAACTGGCATCAGATAGCCGATCTCAGCGTAGTGTGCGAAAGGTGGCCAATCATCGGTTCCCCAATGCACAGGCGCTTCCCAGAGTTCCCCCTTTTTGGTTTGCATCTTGTAAGGAATATCATCGGCCATAAGGGATGAATCATAGCTAAAATTATGCGCTATCAAAAGATCGATGACCTGCTGGGTCGCGTTGTAAACTGGAGCGCGATAACCGCGTGGTTTTTGACCGATGTATTTTTCGTGAATGGTCAATGCCTGTTCAAAGGCTTCTTGCTGTTTGCGACCTTTGGTTTCAACAGGGTCTTCGTGAATTAAACCATGATGACCAATTTCATGGCCGTCTTTCAGAATGGCTTCTACAGCGTCTGGGTATTGCTCAATGCACCAAGCCGGAATGAAGAATGACTGCTTCAAGCCAAACTTGCGATAGGTTTCTAGAATGCGCGGAATGGCAATTGTAGGTCCATAACGCCCCATGCTAATTGGCGAGAGCCTTTCGTGCCCGTCTTTTGGTTTGGAAATATGGATAAGAGAATCTGCGTCCATATCAAATGTAATGGCGCAGGCACAGCGCGCGCCATTGGGCCAAGGAATTGGATTTCTGATCATGCTTAGCCTTTCAAAATATGTGCGTGTTTGGGATCAAAGGCGAGATGGAGTATTTGGCCGGGTTCGCGCTTGATGTCAGCGAGTGCGCGTTCTTGGACTTGCACTTTTAACTCCATGCCGCTTTTGGTTTCAAGAAAAAGCGTAACCATAGAGCCCACAAACTCTTCTGAAATTAGTGCGGCTTCAACACAATTTTCCTTCTTTGGTTTGGCGAAATATGGGGTCATTAAATCTGCTGCAACCACGAATGTGGTTTGGGCGTCTTTTGCAATAGGTTCGCCCAGCAAAAAAGTTCCGTCCGCTGTTTCCACCTTGTTTTCGCCGGCTCCGCGACCAGAGAAAAGATTGTTGCGGCCCACAAACTCCGCCACGAAACGATTGGCAGGCGTTCGGTAAATATCGCGCGCTGAACCAATTTGTGCGATCTCACCCTTGGACATAATCACAACCCGGTCTGCCATTGCGAATGCTTCCGACTGTGAGTGCGTCACATAGACAAATGTTATCCCAAGTTCGCGCTGTAACTTTGTGAGAACCGCTTGCATGCGAATAACAAGGTGAGCATCCAACGCCGAAAGTGGCTCATCGAGCAGCAATATTTTTGGTTCTGTCACCAATGCACGCGCCAATGCAACGCGCTGTCTTTGGCCACCGGAGAGTGAATTCACATTGCGTTCAGAAAGCTCAGCAATGCCCATGCGGTCTAGCCAATCCATGGCGCGGCGCTTGCGATTTTGGCCGTCAATGCCGCGCATTTTTAAACCGAATTCAACATTTTCACGCGCATTGAGAAATGGAAATAGCGCTAAGGATTGCCAAACCATCGGCGTATCCCGCTCATGGGGTTTGACATCACGCAAAGATTTCCCCGCCAAGCGAATGTCGCCTTCTGTCGGTTCCTCGAGGCCCGCCAGCATCCGGAGTGTTGTGGTTTTGCCGCAGCCCGACGGACCCATGAAAGCGAGGAATTCACCTTCATGTATTTCAAAATTCATGCGTTTGACCGCTTCGAAATTATCAAAGCGCTTCACTACATTTTCAAAAACCACGAGTGGTTCGGCCATCAGTCAGTCTCCGATTTAAGATTGCGTCCCATGAGCATAACTTGGGCAATGACCACAAGTGTGATGGTAACCAAAAACACGACTGAGCCGATAGCATTGATTTGTGGGTCGATGTTACCTGTCAGTATTTCGAGAATAACCACCGGCACCGTTTTATTGAGCCCTGATACAAACCAGGCCACTGCAAACTCATCAAAAGAAACCGCCGCAGTCAAGCAGAGTGCGGCGATGATTGAAGGCCGGGTAAAAGGGATAATCACTTGCCGCATGGCCATCCATTCGGACGCCCCCAAATTCCACGCGGCAGGCTCGAGATTTGTATCCATTTGATTAAGACGCAAGCGAATAACAGCCATGGCAAAAGGTGCACATAGCACAGTGTGGGCAATGATGATTGATATCACTTTGCCAGATGCATTAAACATCGATAGCCAGCCGAGGGTTGCTAAAGCAAAAATTATCAGCGGAATGGTTGGCGGCAACAGCGATAAGACGAGGAAGGCTTTCTTGCCAAAAAAATTATAGCGATAATCAGTGTAGGCCGCCGTAAATCCGATAAAAGTCGCAAGAAATGCTGTGCAAATTGAAACCAAAAGACTGGTGCGAACAGCAGCACCTAGGCCTTCGCTGCGAAAAGCTTTTTCATACCATTGGAGTGTAAAGTGCCCGAGTGGAATAGTTGGGAAGCGATCCGAGTTAAATGAAAAAACCAGACTGGCCGCAATCGGCGCAAAAATGAAAACGAAAATAAACGCTGTGTAAGTTCCAAGAATCCAAAACAGGGCGCGATCTGTTTTCATTTCCGCACCCGATACGCATAGCCGATGCCGGAGAAGGCAACCGTTAGCAATGTAATGATCATCACCAACGCAACCACGGCTGCGCGCGGCCATTGCTGGCCAGATTTGGAGGTATCAATGATCATGATGGAAAGGGTGGGTGGTTTGGAGCCGCCGAGATAGTAAGGCGCTACAAAGTCTCCAAAAGAAAGGATGAAGCAAAATACCGCTGCAACAACAAGTCCGGTTTTGGCTAAAGGTAGAACCACGGTGAATATGGTGCGCAATCGTCCGCAGCCCAAATTATGGGCGGCCTCAACCAAGCGCTTGTCGATGTTGGCGAGTGAAAAAGTTTGTAAGATCAATACCAATGGCAAGCATAATGTCAGGTAGCCAATGAGGGTTGCAAACTGGGTGTTCAACATTTTATAGGGGCCAAGTCCGAAAAAAATTAAACCAGCGTTGATAATGCCTTGTTGGGCTAGGATGACTTGCCACGCAAATGTGCGCACGAGGTAGCTGGTAAAAAATGGAATGATCAAAAAGAAAATTGCCCAACGCCGCGCTTTTTCCGACACTTTGAATGCGAGAAAATAACTCATCGGAAAAGCGATCAATGTGCAACAGACAGTGGCGAGAACAGCCATCCATAGGGTTAAGAAATAGGCGTCCCAGAAAAAACCGCGACTTAAAACCCGCGTCCAATTGCTAAACTGAAAAGCGGGTTCCATGCGATAATTTTTCACCAAGAAAAATGACATGGCGATCATAAAGAGCAAAGGGCCGACAAAGAACAAGCCTTGCCAGATCA
Source organism: Hyphomicrobiales bacterium (assembly GCA_043760745.1). Classification (GTDB taxonomy): domain Bacteria; phylum Pseudomonadota; class Alphaproteobacteria; order Rhizobiales; family Aestuariivirgaceae; genus Aestuariivirga. Next base: position 8,704 of record JAYUOP010000228.1, on the reverse strand, counting down.
ACATGGGCAAGCGCCATGCGATCGCGTAGGAGTCAGATTTATGTTTTGTCGGGATGGCCATAGTTGAAACCAAACTCCCCACGATAAATTTATCGCGGGGAGTGTAGGTTGATGTCCTTAAGCGTTTTTGTATTCTTGCCAGAACTCGTTCCAGTCTTCCAGCGTTTGCTGCTTTGGAATGTCGCGGTAATGAATGCGACCATCTTTAATCAGCGTGATCGGATCATTGGCGGCGCCATCAACCTGACCAGTGCGCATGGCTTCCTTTGGGTTCTTTTCATTCAAAACCTTGCGGCCGCCCTTCGTGATGGCAAAGCCGGGATATGCTCCCATTTGCGCCGAGATTGCTTGGCCGTCTGGTGTCATCATAAATTGAATAAACTTTTTCACAATGTCGGCTTTAGTGGAGCCCTTACCGATGGAGTAGGATTCAGTCCACTGAATGCCGCCTTCTTTTGGCACGACGGATTTGACTGGTGCGCCATCTTTTTCGAGCACGCCAGTGATCCAGTCACCAATGCCAGCCATAGCCATCATCTCGCCGTTCTTTAATCCGTTGAACGTGCCGCCATAATCAAAGAAGCCGCCAACTTGTGGACGAAGCGACATGGTGGTTGCTTTTACCGCATCCCATTGCCCGCCATCGAGGTCCCAAAGTTTAGCACTATTGCCATTGGTCAAACTCATTTGACCTAAGGTTGGCAAATGCCAGTCGAAATGCCCGACCTTGCCCTTGATTTCAGGTTTCCAGAAACATTTGTAACTCATGGCTTCTGCTTCAGAAACCGCTGTGGTGTTGTAAGAAACACCTAGATGACCACAGCGCACCATTACGGAAAACAACTTGCCATCTTTCCAGTGGCCGGGGAACATTTTGAAATCATCATAAAGCATATCATCAAACGGATAATCTGCCGCATTCATTTCCTCGATCAGCCCGGCCGTGTTCAATTGCTGAACGAATTCCGCATCGGAAAGAATTATGTCGTAAGTTCCGGGTGGAGATTGCGCAATAAGGGCTAACATATTGTCTCCGCCCGCATAATACTTCGGCTTGAACTTTACATTGTTAGCGGCCTCAAATGCGCCAACCATGTCGGGCTCTCCGTGGCCATACCAAGCTAGCATATTGATTTCAGTGGTTTCAGCCCAAGCGCGATTGACAAACGGCATAGCCAAAGCACTGGCAGCACCGAATTTCAGTAAGTCCCGGCGGGAAGCTTTAAGAATTTTAGACATGCACGTCTCCCTCTGGCCGGAGGGCAGCCCGGCTGCTTTTTATGTTAGCCCAGAGCGCGAAATTCTACATTTTTGCGAATTCACACGCCAACTCTCATCAAAAGCTAACGCTAAAAACTGCACGCGTAAAATTTATGCTTCAAATAAAACCATATGGTTTGATTATGCGCATACAAAGAACTATTTTTGTGGATCTGCAGCCTCATCCATCTTGGTAATAAGTGTTTCAACCAAGGCTAGTCCCGCTGGAGAAAGGCGGGCATGTTTGTAAAACATACCAATACGAATGCTTTCAAGTGCAGGAAAACCGTCTTTGCTTGATAAGATCCGCATGTTTGGCTGGACGGTTTTTCGTGTCAACGCTGTAACACCCAGACCACTGGAAACGGCATGCTGCAAACCACCGATTGCTGGATTAGTGTAAACGATGCGCCATTCCCGCCCGATTGCTCGTAAAGCCGAAATCATGCGAGAGCGATATTCGCAACCCTCGGGGTGGGTGGCCAGTGGTATTGGCCTGCGCTTATGAGACTCGTCATCTGCACTTGATACCCATATAGGTCGTTCTTCCCAAGACCTCACGAGATAGGGATTGCTGTTGGAATTTAAGATGCCAATCGCAATATCTAAATCATTGCTGTGCAACCAGCCGAGAACATCGCGCGAAAGGCCGCAGTTTAGCTCAACGGCTACACTTGGCGTTCGCTTGGCAAATTCAGCAATGGCCTCTTGCAAATAAGAAGATGCAAAGTCGGTTGGAAGTCCGATACGAAGCAAACCCTTGTTAGGTTGGTTAGAGAATTTTGCCATGGCCTCATCATTGAGCCGCAAAACTTGGCGGGCATAAACGATTAAGGTTTCGCCTTCTTCAGTTAGCGTGAGATTGCTTCGCGAAACGACAATGAGTTTGGCGCCGACGATTTCTTCCAATTTGTGAATTTGCAGGCTGATGGCTGGTTGACTGCGCCCAAGGGCTCCGCCCGCTTTGGTGTAACCACCAAGGTCAATCACCGTCACAAAAGCGCGAAGGACGTCAATGGGAAGATTGGTTGGTTGCAATTTGCAATCCTCATTGTTTGATGAGTATTATAAATTTCCCAAATGCAAATACAAGGTTTTATGTCGTCATATGAACCGTCATGAATTTCACAAGTTATTCAAATCAGTTGGCCCTGTCGTGTTGCCGGTTGTTCATGTTCTGGATAGTGCGCAAGCGGTCTGGAATGTTCGCATTGCTATTGGGGAAGGGGCCGCAGGCGTTTACTTAATCAATCATGATTTTCCCTATGCAGAATTCTTGCCTATCATTCGCCATGTGCGAAACCAGTTTCCGTCGCTTTGGCTCGGGGTAAATTTTTTAGCGATAACGGGGAAACGAGCCTTTCCCATTTTGGGCGAATTGGCCAGTGAAGGTATCGTTGTCGATGGTTATTGGGCTGATGATGGTCGCATTGATGAGCACAATGATAAAGCACATCAAACTGAAGCATTAGAGATTGCCAAGATCAAAAGCCAAAGTGGTTGGAATGGTTTTTACACTGGCGGCACTTGCTTTAAAAAGCAAAGAGAAGTGGACCCAATAAACTATGGCGCAGCCGCACGATTGGCGCCTCATTTTATGGACGCTGTCTGCACCTCAGGTGTTGCAACCGGGCATGCAGTAGACCATCAAAAGATTAGCGTGTTTCGCAAAGCTATTGGTGACAGCACATTGATGCTGGCTTCGGGCATCACACCTGAGAATGCGTCGCATTATTGTGCCGATGTTGATGGATTTATGGTCGCCACCGGCATTAACAAACCAAATGACTTCTACAATATTGATGCAAAACGCCTCGCCCAACTATTAAAAATCACGCGCAAAACCGGAGCACAATCATGAGCCGCAACATAGGGGATCGTGACGATCGTTGGTATTTGAGCCTTATGGCCCCTAATACCAAAGGGGCCAAATTCGCTTGGCTTGATCCCACCTCAATTTATATTAATGGCGAAGCTTTTCATGACCTCTTGGACGATCTTACTGCAGATTTGCAAGGTGTTAAGATTGATGTTGTCGGTGGATTGGACGCAATGGGGTTTGTCTTGGGTGCGGCCCTCGCGACAAGGCTTGGCGTTGGATTTTTGCCGATCCGAAAAGCGGGAAAGCTCTGCGTTGAAACTGATAAAGTTTCATTCGGAAATTATTCTGGTCACACGCAAGACATGGAAATGCGCATGCCCGCTTTTGCGCCGGGCACTAAAGTGTTGCTAGCAGATCAATGGATCGAAACCGGCGGCACGATGGATGGCGCAATTCGTTTGGTGGAGCGACAAGCAGGCCAAGTGGTGGCAATCGCCGCTGTGGCTATTGAAGAAAATGATGTTACAAATGCCTATCGCCGGAAATACGTTTGCGCCTCAGGCGTCGTGCAAGGTTCATCGTGGCAACGAGAATGCAATGCGCAAAAATTATCGAGTTTTGCAAATTACAAACCTGAGTTAGCTTTTCCTAAAATAAAATTGGCTCTGAGTTGAGATGTCAACAAAGCGCAAGTCCTATGGTTTCTAGCGTAGTCTTTTGCCAGTTTCGGATTCAAAGACGTATGAGGATGTTTTTGAGAAGGTCACGCCAATGGCTTCACCGCGTTTGGCAGTGAAGTCTTTTGCTGCTTTGACGACGAAGAAATCCTGGCCCAATTTTAGTGTGACGAGGGTATGATCGCCAATCAACTCCGTCGTGAACACTTCACCTTTTAAAGCGCCTTTGGCGGGCGATGTGATAGCACAGTCTTCTGGGCGCACACCCAAAACGGCTTTGTCTAATTTACCTTTGACGGGCACTTTCACAGTGCTGCCGTGGGCAATAAAATTGTCACCTTCTAATGTGCCTTTGATAATGTTCATCGGCGGCGAACCTATGAACTGGGCCACAAACAAATTAGCAGGATTGTTGTAAATCTCAGACGGTGAAGCAAGTTGTTGCAACACACCTTTTTCTAATATCGCTACGCGATGCGCCAAGGTCATAGCTTCAATTTGATCATGCGTCACATAAATTGTTGTGATGCCAAATGATTGCTGCATATGTTTGAGCTCAGCGCGCATATGGCCGCGTAACTTTGCATCCAAGTTCGATAAAGGTTCATCCATCAAGAACACGGAAGGACGACGAATGATTGCGCGCGCTAAGGCGACACGTTGGCGCTGTCCGCCAGAAAGTTCGCGGGGGTAACGGTGCAACAATTGATCAAGCTGTACTTGCGCTGCAGCTTCGCGAATGGCCACGTCCATTTCCACAGAATTAACTTTGCGCACCTTTAACGGAAATCCAATATTCTCGCCCACGGTTTTATGCGGGTAAAGCGCATAGGATTGAAACACCATTGAGATGTCCCGGTATTTGGGGAGAACGTCTGTCACATCGCGATCACCAATGCGAACACGGCCAGATGTTGCTTGCTCAAGGCCCGAAAGAATTCGTAATGCAGTCGTCTTGCCGGAGCCGGACGCACCAAGCAGTACCAAAAATTCACCGGGCTTTACATCCAGATCAAATTCTTCAAGAACGCGCACGCTGCCGAAGGATTTTTGTACTTTATCAAAAGATACGGGCACGCCGGGTTTGCGGGTATTCATTCTATTCTAACCTTTAACTGCACCAAGGAGGACGCCCTTGGCAATAAAACGTTGCAAGAAAATAGCCATGATGATCACAGGAATGATCATGACGACAATAATGGCGCACATTTCCCACCATAGGATGCCACGTTCACCAGCGTTTTTCGCGGCAACCATAATGGGCATAGTCTGTGCTTTTGCGGTCGATAGAAACACCGCAAAAAGATACTCATTCCAATTGAGAATAAGAGTGAGCAATGTTGTTGCGGCAAGGCCTGGTCTCGTAAGCGGCAAGACAATATCCCAGAAAATCCCTATGCGCGTAGCACCATCAAGTTGGGCAGATTCCTCCAGTTCAATCGGTAGATTGGCGAAGTAGTCATGCATCAGCCATACAACGATCGGTAAGTTGGCGACCGCATAGACAAGGATCAACGCTAAATGCGTATCAATCATACCAACGGCTTGGAACATCATATAAACCGGAATGACGACGACGACTGGCGGCAAAATACGCTGAGAAATAATCCAAAATAAAATATCACCATTGCCCAATACGCCTTTGAAGTGTCGACCAAGTGCGCGCGCAAGCAAGAAGAAAAGAGCAAGTGCAACTGTTGCTGTAAAAAACCAATGAATGCCAGCGTATGTTGTGGCGACAATAGCAACAAGCGACATAATCACGAACAAGATCACATTGCCAAACTTCGGTCGGTATTGAATGCGCGCCAGTGCATAAGCCGCCAACGAACCGATGATAACGCAGAGCGCAGTGGACGCCACCGCAATGATCACTGAATTAAAAAACGCTGGAAACACTTTGCTCGCATCATCGACGAATTGGCGACGCCAACCGTCTAAAGTTGGTTGGAAGTCGACAAAGGGGATATAGTAAGGCCCCTCATTCACTATCTGGGCATCTTTGAAAGATGTAATCACGACCCAGTAAAGTGGAAAAATAACGAAGGCCGACCAAAAAATCAGAATAGTATAGGCAACCACTTTGGCAACCGGGGACATTTTGCCAACGGTTGGTGGTTCAAACAATTTTTGCATCAGGCTGCGGTTGGTCTTTTCGAGTTTGAATGACGGTTCGCTCATGTGCGCGACCTGCGCAATTGCTTCAGCACGACATAATTGAAAAAGGACGAGCACACCAAAACGGTCATAATGAGCAAGAGATAAGCTACCGCAGCTGATTGACCATAGTCGTTGGCGCGCCACACAAAGAACGAATGCAGAGACATGGACTCGGTTGCAATACCGGGTCCGCCCGATGTCATGATGTTTGGGAGGTCAACAATTTTGAAACCCTCAATCATGCGGATCAAAAACACAGTTGCGGCAACGGGCACAATTTGCGGCCAAATGATTTCTCGGAATACTTGCAAGCTTGAAGCTCCATCAACTTCGGCAGCTTCAACATGGTCTTTCGGCACATTTTCGAGTGCTGCCAACATGCAAATAAAGATGAAAGGAATCCATTGCCATGAATCACCAACAATAATGAACCAGCGCGCGGCCCAAGCGTCGGTCGACCATGCCCAATCTTGTAATCCGATGAATTGCCAGAACGGCTGGAACGGTCCCTTGGTAATGTCGAGGATCATTTTGAAGGCATAGCCAACGCCCAATGGTGTAATCATCAAGGGAATGAAAAACAAAACCCGGAAAAAACTTTTACCCGCAATTGGTTGCGAGCACAGAAACGCAAGGCCGGTGCCGATGATAAATTGTAAGCCGCAACCAACAATCACGTAAAACAGCGTGGTCAATAATGTGCCCCATTGATTGCCCGACAAAAGTGTTGCCGCCAGCAAATAGATGATGAACATGAAACCTGCGGCGGAAATCAATCGGCCGATGAAGCCTAGCCACCAAAACTCACGCATAGCATAGCGATAGAGCCACCAAAGGGTAGCCGCTGCGGCCACGACAATGAGCAACCAACCCAGCATGCTAACTTCACCGAGCCGTCCTAAAAAATGGATTTGCTCGTTGCCTGCAAATTGTTTTTCAAAATTCTGAAACCAGACAAAGCGGAATTTCAATCCGTCTGCGGAAAATTTAACGCGACTGAGCGCGAAAACGATAGAGTAAAACGTCGGAAAAATAGCGAATATCAATATCAAAGTGACAGCTGGCGCTATGAAAAACGTTCGCGAATGGCGATCAATCCATTCGCCCCAGGTCTCTTTGTATGTTTCGGTTTCGACGGTCACCAAGTCCCCAATCAATTCAATATTAAAAAACAGGGCCGAACGTTAAGTCCGGCCCTGAAATCAATCTAAGTATTAGCCGCCACCGAGGGCTAAGCCCTGTGCCTTGATTTGGGAGTCACGGCCAAACTCTTCCGTGATTTCTTCCCAACCGGTTTCAATGTTTTTCAAAGCCTCATCAACCGTAATTTCGCCTGCGAGGTAGCGGGCAAGTTCGCGGTCAAGCACAACGCCCGAATAGGACTGCGCGCCTGGGATTTTGAAGTCTGAAGCCATGTTTGGATTGGCCAAAGCGCCGTTGATTGCGCCGAGGTAGTTTTCAGCAGCTTCTTTTGAGAAACCAGCTTTTACCCAACCATCTGTGCTCGTGAGCTGAGAGACGCGATAGGCGTTATAGCCTGTCCAACCTAAGGTCACGTCGACGTTCGATTGAGCAGCTTGGTTCATGTATGACAAGAAGTCGTACGAAGCTTGCTTTTTCTTATCATCAAGCTTGACATTCACTGCACCAGCCCAGCCACCGAAGGCTGCAAAAGGTGCGTAGTTGATGCCATCGATTGAATGCGGCGAATTTTCCTTGGTCACAGGAACCAAAGCGCCCGTTGCGCGGTCAAGCACTTCCTTGGTGCCCAATGCTGAGATGGCATAGAGCTTGTCCTTGATGGCACCTGCGTCTTTTTCAATCGACATTGGACCTGGATCGCCCCATTCGATGAGCAAGCCACAACGGCCAGCTTTAAACAAACCACGGGTATCACCGATATCCATGTTCAATTCTTCAGCTGGGCCATATTTGCCAGTTTCTTTATAAACTTCGAAAGCTTTTTTCCATGCAGCATTGTTGATAACAGGCTTCATGGTCGCGCCGTCAAAGTGGAAGCCTTGGGCAGTACCCATGGTTTGCACATAAGCAGCGGCAACGGTTTGAATGGCGAAGTAAGATTGCGCATTACGCTTCTTGAAAATGCAAGAACCGTAATCTGCTACGCCATCGCCGTTCATGTCTTTGTTGTGAATGGCAGCAGCAACAGCCAAGTAATCGTCCCAAGTTTTAGGAACAGCTTGTCCGTTGGCTTCCAGAATATCCTTGCGGTAGTAAACCATTTGGAAGTCGCCATCGACCATCAGCAATTTGGTCTTGCCGCCGATCTTTTGGCCAAATTCGCGGAAATATCCGGCAACGTCAGCAAGATCAATTTTTGTGTCTTTAGCGATATAGGGATCAAGGTCTGTAAGCAAACCAGCAGCGTCTAATTCAACGCCCCAACCTGCTGCAAACACACCAACGTCAATTGAGTTGGTTCCTGTGGTCCAGTCGGTCTGAATTTTTTGGAAGATTTCAGCGAATGGAACTTCTGAAACCACAATCTTTGCGCCTGTGGCAGCTTCGAATTCTTTGCCGCGTTCAGCCAAACGACCAGCGATCACTGGACCTGGACGTGTCAAGATATTGATGGTCACGCCATCATACTCACCAGCGTTTGACGTTGCAGTGATACCACAGCAAGCTACGCCAACAAGCGCAAGTCTACTTAGTGTCTTCATTAGTGACATTTGCTCTTCTCCCAATACAAGCAGCACTTTCAGGGACTGCCTTGCCTGCTGATCCCGAGTTTCGCGTTTCAAAGTCCGAAAGGAACTCGGTA
>JAYUOP010000227.1:0-6667 GCA_043760745.1 Hyphomicrobiales bacterium | reverse complement strand
GGTTTGAAAAAGTAGCACGCCTTCCCGTTGATGTCGATGTTGCCTCAGAGTTCCGTTACCGTGAAGCCCCAATGACCAAGAATGGTTTGGCGATTGTGATTTCCCAGTCTGGGGAAACCGCAGATACATTGGCGGCGCTGCGCTATTCTAAATCGCAGAGCCAGCATACGGTTGCCGTAGTAAATGTGCCTGAGTCAACAATTGCGCGTGAATCTGAGATGGTGTTGCGCACCTATGCGGGTCCAGAGATTTGTGTTGCGTCAACGAAAGCGTTCACCTGCCAACTTGCTGTAATGGCATGTTTTGCTTTGTTAGCCGGGAAAATCCGTGGCACGTTGACGACCGAAATGGAACAGGAATTGGTCAGTGCACTGATTGCAGCACCGCGCCATATGTCTGAAATTCTCAAAGAAGAAAAGAACATCGCAGAAGTTGCGCGCGAAATTGCCAAGGCCCGCGATGTGTTGTTTTTAGGTCGTGGCATCAATTATCCGCTGGCTTTGGAAGGCGCTTTAAAGCTGAAAGAAATTTCTTACATTCATGCGGAAGGCTATGCGGCGGGTGAACTCAAACATGGACCAATTGCGCTGGTTGATGAAAATGTTCCTGTTATCGTTATTGCGCCACGCGACGAGCTTTATGAAAAAACAATTTCCAATATGGAAGAAGTTGCGGCGCGCGGCGGAAAAATCATTTTGATTACCGATGATCTTTCGCACAAAGATAATGCGCAAAAAACGTTCCGCCATATTCGCGTGCCCGTTGCGCATGCGTTTATCAGTCCGTTTATTTACGCTATCCCAGTGCAGCTTTTGGCATATCACGCGGCCATCATCATCGGCACAGACGTAGATCAACCACGCAATTTGGCGAAGTCGGTCACTGTCGAGTAATTATTTCCGGTTTTTTGCCAGCCATTCGGTCATGAACTTTATTTCGGTTTCTTGAGCCGCAATAACATCCGTTGCTAATTTGCGAAGCTCAGGATCTTTGCCGTATTGCAAAACGACCTTTGCCATATCGACCGCACCTTGATGATGCGGGATCATGCCGACAACGAAATCTATATCAGCGTCTCCAGTGTAAGGCACCATCATACCTTGCATCATGCCGGACATCGCGGATTCGTAAGCTTTGGTTGATTCAGATTTGGTTTCTTGGGCCATCGCAGAATGGTCCATGCCGGGCATGGCGCTCATTTGCGCTTGGGAATAACCGTAGAAGCCAGCGGCAGCGATACCTAAGAGGGCGACGGTTGCAATGATTTTGTTTTTCAAAGTCTGATATCCTTATGATTTGTTACCATCATAGAACAGATTGTGACTTTAGTGTGCTTTGCGACCGCGTGGTTGATAAACTTTTTTATTGGTGTCAAAACCATCAAAATATTCGCGTACTTTCGGATGGCGCACGGGTTCGCCAGTGTCATCCGCTAGTAAATTCTGCTCTGAAACATAAGCCACGTATTCGGTTTCATCATTTTCAGCTAACAAATGATAATAGGGTTGGTCTTTTGATGGCCTGGTTTCGGCGGGAATCGAGTTCCACCATTCTTCTGTATTGCTAAACACCGGATCAACATCAAAAATCACACCGCGAAATGAAAATAAGCGGTGTTTAACGACTTGACCGATTTGAAATTTGGCAACAGGAAGGTGTAACATGTCCCATGAATGCCATGGACAGGCGGCATATGGCAAGAGGGGCTTTATAAATCGTGGGTGAAATTCTCAATCTGGCTGTGCCGTTTTTCAGCCTCATCGCACTTGGCGTTCTTGCGTCTCGATTATGGTCTGTTGGCGAAGATGGGCTGCAATGGGTCAATATATTTTTGGTTTATTTTTCGCTGCCCTCGCTGATTTATTTGGTCATCGCGGCGGCGCCTTTTGAGAAACTGATCGATTGGCCATTTGTCACGGCGACGTCTAGTGTAACAGCCGCTTGTTTTTTGCTTATGGTTTTGGCATCGCGCTGTTTATTTTCTACGGCGCTGAAAACTGCCGCTTTGCAGGGCACAGCGGCGAGTTATGGTAACGTAGGTTATATGGGACTACCTTTGGCCGTGGCTTTCTTTGGCCCGGAAGCAGCGATCCCGGCGGCTTTAGTTTTCTGTTTTGATTGCGCTGTGCAGTTTATTTTAACAGCCTTTATTGCCACTTATGCCGAAGGGCGCGGCGCCAAGTTACCTCTGTTGCAACTGATCAAGAAAATCCTTTGGCAGGTGTGTTCCCATCCCTTCAATATTGCCACGGCACTCGGAATGTTTGCGTCGGCTACGAAATTTAGTTTGCCAGATCCTGTGACCACAACCATGGAAATGCTGAGCCGGGCGGCGGGGCCGTGTGCTTTGTTTGCTTTGGGAGTGACTGTTGGCTTGCGGAAATTCTCTGGGGTGAGCCGCGAGTTGCCAATTGTGGTGGGTATAAAAACAATATTGCAGCCGCTGTTAGCAATCGCTGTCGTTGGCCTATTGCCGGGCGTTGATCCTTTGTGGCTTCATGTGGCCATGATGATGGCGGCATTGCCCACAGCATCCAATGCATTCATTTTAGCGCGGCAATACAATAGTTATATTGATGGGGCATCGACCGCGGTAATTGTTACAACTGTGATTACGGCTTTTACCATTCCACTTTTGGTTTATGCGGCGAAATCGGGATTGATTTAAGCTTGTTTCCGCATGGCGTAGGGCAAGTTACTGGATGGCGAGAGACCTTCTTTCATGACCCATTTTCGCAACGGCGATAAGCTGTTCACCATGGCAAGACCAGCAACGCGGCTTAGTTCCAAGGGGAGAAATCCAGATAATAGCGATTGGTTCATAAAGCCGATTGCTTGTTGACGGGGGATGATGTCGCGGGTGCGAAGATCATGATATTCGTGCATGATTTTGGGTGCGCCGGGATCATCAGCAGCAATGATAAGGTCAACGGCTTGGGCTGCATCGCGGAACGACATGTTCAATCCTTGCGCGCCGATTGGTGGAAAAACATGGGCGGCTTCACCAATCAAAATCGTGCGATTTTGGGCAAAGACTTTGGCCCTCATCCCACGCATTGGGAAGGATTTGCACACACCCAAATTGCTGACCAATCCCAAGCTGCCGTGAATTTCTGCTTGAATTTCTGCTGCCAAATCGCGAGGATCAAGCGCCAACAATTCTGCAATGCGGGTTGGTTTTTCAAGCCAAACGAGACTGGATTGGTTGCCTGGCATCGGCACGGTGGTAATCAAACCATGGGGTTTATGGCGCTCGATAGATGTGTTGTTATGTGGGCCAGTGTGATCAAAAGTGGTGACCAACGCATCTTGATCATATGACCAGCGATCAACAGCAATCCCCGCAGCTTCACGCAGAATCGATGATGATCCATCGGCGGCAATGCAAACTTGAGCTGTGATCGTTTCGCCGGTTTCCAGAACGACAGAGACGCCGCCATCTACAGGCTTGCAACTGGATACTTTCACGGCATGGGTTTTGATGTTGAGTTCACTTGCGCGCGCATGAAGAGCTGGCATCAGCAAAAGAATGGGAACATTCCAACCAAAAGCTTCTTCACCAACTTCGTTCGCATTAAAGGCGAGGGTTGGTCCGGTCACCAAATTGCCGATGTCATCGACCATGTGCAATTGCTGCAATGGGGCAGTAGTTGCGGCGAGTTCACCGGGCCACACTTTGATATATTTCAGCAATCGAATAGACGGCGTCATCAAGGCGGTTGTGCGGGGATCAGGGCTTGCTGTTGGTGCAACGAGGATGACGTCGACACCTTCTTGGGCCAACAAAATCGCAGCTGCAAAGCCTGCAGGACCACCGCCAGCAACTATAACTTTGGTATCAAATTGTGACGTCAATCAATTGGCTCCCGGCAATGCAAAAGCTACCATGCTGTCACGCTTGGCGAAATTAGCTTCGAATGCGGTAAGTTTAGCGCGGCCATTGCGCCAGTTCATATCGCCATGACGAAAATCAATATAACCGAGGACGCAAGCTGTAGCCACGCTGCCAGCATTCACGGCAGATAAAGTATCGATCCAATTTTGCTCTAAATCATCAAGGGCTGCATTAATGCGGGCGCGGGTTCGCGTGATCCAGTCTTGCCATTGGGTTCCAGCAGGGCGGGCAGCAACTTCATAGCGAAGCGCCACAGCCACATCGCCCAAGCCTTGCGCCAAAGCGAGCAGTGTCAAAATCCGAAACCGCGCGACACCGTCATCTGGTATCAAAGTTTTATTGCCAGAAACATGGGCTAAATATTCGATGATGACCCGGCTATCATAAATCGGATGATGATGGTCCGTTTCCAAAACCGGGATTTTGCCGAGTGGGTTTAAGGTCGAAAGTTCGGCGTTTACCTGCGTAGGTTTAACGCCAATTTCAACGAGCTTTAATTTACCGCTAAGGCCCGCCTCATGGCCGCACACCATGCTCATGCGCACGAACGGGGAGATGATATCGCCATATAGTTTCATGATTATTCCTCAGGTACTTCTTTGAAGTTACGATTAAGCGTCATCGATGGATCCATGTCAAAGAAAGACGCGGGGCGCAATTTTAGTTCATGCCAATAGGTCGGCAATATCGGAAAGTCTTCCGGCCGTGGAATATGTCGGAAGGCGAGATTATACCACATAACCAAGTCTTCATTGGCTATGCTTTCATTGTCCGAAACGAACGCAGGAAGACCTTCATCTTTACTCGATAAATTTGGATAAAGCCCTGCGGCCCATTGTTCCTGCGGCTGAAAGCGCGAGACCCACATGGTGGTTTTTGAAAACCCAGCGCGCATTTGCGGCGCGTCGGCATCGTCAAGAATTGCAGTGGTTCCGCTGTGGCCATCAAGCCAAATTCCGGGATTGTTTTTCAGCTTGGTTTTCACATTTGGATTGATCACGCGCCAGCGTTGACCGCCATTTGCGCCATGTTGATCGGCAACAATTGGCCCTTCGGTTTTATAGCGTTGGGATTGGAGTTGCCAAGAGCTGGTGCGGGGCGGTTGGTTTTTGATTTGGGCAGGAATAACCGTGTCTAAAACCAAACTGTTTTGTGGGCCATCTACATCAAGGTCGATGCGGAAATTTACGAAGTGATCATGAAAAGGGGCAACAGTGTATGGCGCAATCAATGATCCAAATTGTGTGTCTTCCGCCGCCGATGGGCTTTCCATATCGGCCGCGGCAACTGATTTGATCGCGTCAAATCCGGTGGAGCCCACACGAATTCCGATATTTCCTTGGGGAGAAAAAACATAGTCCACGACGTAGTCATAATTGCCAAGGGTTGGAATATGGCGCACCACGAGCTCATATTGTGGGCGGCCATCGACGGTTTTTTGGCCGCCGGAATAATGCCGCCAAGCGGGGTCGCCAGTTGCACGCTCGAAAATGCAAAGGGCGCGGGGCCTTGTGTATGTTCCACCAATATCATTTGGGAAAGTCAGGTCCGCAATCACGCCGGAGTCTGGACAATCGACGCCACCTTCGAGGGATGAAATCAAATAGCCTAATCCGAATTCGCCAGCGTCCATAAATGTGCGATAGGCCCATGTGGGATTTGGATCCATATAGGGTACAAACATTTCGGAGACGTTGATTTGATATGCCACTGAACGATCATTGAATTTGGCGAGCGATAAAATCAGCCCAGCGCGTTTATCGGCGCGAACGTGGAAAGACCAGTCGAGCCAACTCACTTCTAAATTTCCGGCGAGCTTGATATTGGTTTCGCCGAGTGCGCCATTAAAAATTGGATTAATGGCGGGGCGTTCGCCGGGCAAGGTTTCGGCATATCCAACGGGAGCTGCAGGCAGGGCTACGACTTCGCGATCAATGACGTCAAGAACTTCGCCGCTTTCCGTGTCCACAACGCCCATCAATCCTTCAATAGGGCGGGCCAATGTTGGGTGAAGTTTGTCTTTGCCGCTGAAGCAGGGGATTTTGAGAATGCGACGGTTTTGGTAATTTTCAGTGGGGAAATATCCGGCGGAATTTGGAGTACAAAACACGTCTTCTGAATCAGCTAAACCGCGTTTGGCAAGTGCTGCTTTAAAGCGTGGATCGGCCATGAATTGGTCGCGGCCATAAACCCATTCGGCGTCCATAATCATAGGCTCGGCATTGGGCTTTAAATCGTATCGGAGAATTGTTTTTGCTTTGAGATCAATTTCAGCTTCGTAAGTTTCGCCAGAGCGACGGGAGATAACAAATGCGCGGCGGGAGAAGTCTTGGCCCGGTTTCCAGCTAAGGACTTCTGCTTTCACAGGTTCCAAAAGTGTAACAGCAGGGTAGCGGGTGTTGTCATCTGCTTTTTTGTCTGCTGTTAGAATATCAACCGCCAAGGCAATTTCAGCTGCGGTGAGAGCATCAAGCGGATGCTTGGCCACATAGGCTTCTTGGGCAGAAACGTGCTGGCAAAATGCGAAGAAGAAAATTGCGAAGGAAATGAAGAATTTTTGCATGAACAGACTTTAGCCGATTCTTGCGGTGCAAGGGAGGGCAAGTTCGAGTGCTGGTTTGACCAAAAAAATACAAAGTCATCCCGACAAGTCGGGACCCAGAGATGCTTGTGCGGTGCCGAATGGTTAGCAGCATGCGCGATCGTCTGGGTCCCCTGAGTTCACAAACGAAGTGCAACACCATAATCGGTTTATGGTGTCACCATGGAAAT
>JAYUOP010000226.1:0-18612 GCA_043760745.1 Hyphomicrobiales bacterium | reverse complement strand
CATTGCTCCGCGATTTGGAGCCAGAAGATTTGCTGCGCTTTGGTCTCATTCCAGAATTCGTTGGCCGCTTGCCAGTGATTGCAACGCTGGAAGATCTCGACGAAGCAGCGCTGATCCAAATTTTGACCACACCGAAAAACGCGATTGTAAAGCAATACCAACGCTTGTTTGAAATGGAAGGCGTAAAGCTTTCGTTCCCAGAAGAAGCGCTGCGGTCTATCTCTAAACGCGCCATTGAGCGCAAGACGGGTGCCCGTGGTTTGCGCTCCATTATGGAAGCCATTCTTTTAGACACCATGTATGATTTGCCAAACATGAATGGTGTTGAAGAAGTTGTGATCTCTAAAGAAGTTGTGGATGGCGATGCCAAGCCCTTGCTGATTTATGCGGATCGCAATGATAAAGAAAACAGCAAGTCTGCACCGGCCTCAGCATAAATCTTATTCTAAGCTTATTGAATAACTGCGGTGGCATTCCCAAATCTTGGAATACCGAGATGGGGTCCACCGCAGCGTAAATTGCGAAGCAGTTTAAGTAAAGTGGGAAGCCCTTGTTTGAGGCACCGGAACTGAGCGGCCTCATAGGCGCAAGTGTTCAACAGGTGGCCTAGGCCCACAGAAGGAATTTTAAATGACCACTAAAGTAACCAAAAAGAATTTCCCAACCTCAGCTGTAGAAACCGTTCCGGTTTTACCATTGCGCGACATTGTGGTGTTCCCACACATGATCGTGCCGCTGTTTGTTGGCCGTGAGAAATCCATCAAGGCATTAGAAGAAGTGATGCGCGAAGATAAGCGCATTCTTTTAGTGGCGCAAAAAAATCCCGGTGATGATGACCCATCAATCGATGCGATTTATGATGTCGGCACCATGGCGCAGGTTCTGCAGCTGTTGAAATTGCCAGATGGCACCGTGAAAGTTTTAGTTGAAGGCACCGAGCGCGCAATCGTTTCGCGCTTCACTGCGCGCCCAGATTTTTATGAAGCAGATATGTCTTTGCTGGCCAGCACAATTGAAAACGAGCAAGAAGCCGAAGCGCTTGCCCGCACAACGATTACGCAGTTTGAAAGCTATGTGAAGCTGAACAAGAAAGTGCCGCAAGAAATTCTGGCGTCATTGAGCCAGATTTCTGATCTTTCAAAACTCTCCGATACCATAGCAGCACACCTCGCAATCAAGATTGTTGAGAAGCAAGAACTTTTGGAAATGACCTCCGTTCAAGCCCGTCTTGAAAAGGCTTTCGCGTTGATGGAAGGCGAAATTTCGGTTCTGCAGGTTGAAAAGCGCATCCGCAGCCGCGTGAAGCGCCAAATGGAAAAAACCCAACGCGAATATTATTTGAATGAGCAAATGAAGGCCATTCAAAAAGAATTGGGCGATGGCGAAGAGAAGGACGAAATTGGCGAACTTGAGGCCAAAATCAAGGACACCAAATTCAGCAAAGAAGCCCGCGAGCGCGCCGACGCTGAAATTAAGAAACTTCGCCAAATGTCGCCAATGTCCGCCGAAGCTACTGTTGTGCGGAACTATCTCGATTGGTTGATTAATATTCCATGGGGCAAGAACAGCAAGACCAAGAATGATCTTGCGTTCGCGCAAGGCGTTTTGGACGGCGATCACTTTGGCTTGGACAAGGTCAAAGAACGCATTGTTGAATATCTCGCCGTGCAAAGCCGCACCAATAAAATGCGTGGACCAATTTTGTGTCTCGTTGGCCCACCCGGCGTTGGCAAAACCTCGCTTGGTAAATCGATTGCCAAAGCCACGGGTCGTGAATTCATTCGTATGTCGCTTGGTGGCGTGCGTGATGAAGCTGAAATCCGTGGCCATCGCCGCACCTATATCGGCTCGATGCCCGGCAAGGTCATTCAGTCAATGAAGAAGGCCAAGAAATCTAATCCACTCTTCTTGCTCGATGAGATCGACAAGATGGGTCAGGATTTCCGCGGCGATCCATCAGCCGCTTTGCTGGAGGTTCTTGATCCAGAACAAAACGGCAGCTTCATGGACCATTACTTGGAAGTCGAATACGACCTTTCCAATGTGATGTTTGTGACCACGTCAAACACGTTGAACATTCCGCCAGCCCTTTTGGACCGGATGGAAATCATTCGTATCGCAGGTTATACCGAGGAAGAAAAAGCAGAGATTGCCAAGCGCCATCTTGTGCCGAAGAGTCTCGAAAATCACGGCCTGAAAAAGAATGAAGTCGAGATCACTGAAGAAGCGATCTACGAAGCCATTCGCCATTACACCCGCGAAGCCGGTGTTCGTAATCTCGAACGCGAGATCAACACACTCGCCCGTAAGGTTGTCAAAGATTTGATGATCAACAAAAAGAAGAAAGTGAAAGTCACAGCCTCAGTCGTCAATGACTATCTCGGTGTTCAGAAATATCGCCACGGCGAAGCTGAACGCGAAGATCAGGTTGGCGTGGTCACGGGCCTTGCATGGACCGAAGTGGGCGGCGAATTGCTGACCATTGAAGCTCTGATGATGCCAGGCAAAGGCAAAATGACCGTCACCGGAAACTTGCGCGATGTGATGAAGGAATCGATTTCTGCCGCTTCATCATACGTCCGCAGCCGTGCGCCATCGATTGGCGTAAAACCGCCAGTGTTTGATAAGAAAGACATCCACGTTCACGTGCCAGAGGGTGCCACTCCGAAGGACGGCCCATCCGCTGGTATCGCGATGGCAACTGCCATCGTCTCAGTGCTCACAGGTATTCCGGTGCGAAAAGACGTTGCCATGACCGGCGAAATCACGCTGCGGGGCAGGGTGCTCCCAATTGGTGGTCTCAAGGAAAAACTGCTTGCGGCTTTGCGCGGTGGCATCAAGACCGTGATGATCCCGGAAGAGAACGTCAAAGACTTGGCCGATATTCCGGATAACGTAAAATCTGGCATGACCATTATTCCAGTGGCCCATGTTGACGATGTCTTGAAACACGCTCTTGTAAGTCAGCCCACATCAATCATCTGGGACGAAGTCGCCGAAGAAGCCGCCGCCGCCGCAAGAATTGCAGCGGAGCGAGCAGGCGATGGTGCAAGGGCGCATTGAACAAACACTAATCCTTCTCCGCTTGCGGGGAAGGTCCGGCAAAGCAGGGCGTGGGGACTGCTGCTCAAAATTGTAAGCCGCCGCCACCCCACCCGTCACTGCGTGCCACCCTCCCCAAAAGGGCAGGGATTAAACTTTCTATCACCGCCCCTGCGTCAGCGCGATCTTCACGGCGAACACCGCAAAAACTGCGGCAAAACTGAAATCGATACCGCGCATGACTTTAGGTTTGTCTTTTAGCCAGGTTACTAATTTTTCCGCACCGAGGATCATTACAATGGACAGCGGAATATTGATCACCACAAAATAAATCCCGAGGAATAGTAGTTTCGCGGTGAGGTTCGGATCTGTTTCGGAAACATACTGTGGCAAGAATGTAATGAAAAAAAGCACCACTTTGGGATTTGCCAAATTTACACTGACGCCCACTAAAAAACTGTTCAATGCCGACACTTGTTTTCGGTCAACCGCCCCAATATTTAATGACGAGCCATGCCGAATGGCATCCACCGCCAACCACAATAGATAGCCTGCGCCAATAACTTTCAGCACGAGAAATGCCGTCGGCGAAGCAGCGACCAAAGCAGAAATCCCAAAAGCTACCAGCAGGGTATGCACGATGCAGCCAACATTTGCCCCCAGCACCGAAGCCAGCCCAGCATTGCGGCCAGATGTCATCGTCCGCGCCAAGAACAAACTCATATCAGGACCCGGCGTTATAAACAGCACGATGGATGCAATTGAGAATGTGAACAATGCGGGCAGATCAGGAATGAAGCTCATCCGCTCAACTTACTACGGCATCTTAAGAAAATGAAGATGTCTAAAATCGTCATAAAACAGACTTGCGAATCCTAGAGTTTAGTCGCCTCATGATAACAATCATGCGTGTGTGGTGTTTGCGTTTGAAGTCTTGTCGTCAATTTTGCTCAAGGAGGCCGAATACGGTCAATAGTGCACAGTTAGGACGTTCGTTTTCAACAGCCCCACATGTCCTCAGAAATCATGTGGGGTTTTTCTTGCAATTCGTTTCAGAGGCAGCTATTGAGCGCTCCGTGGGGAGATTAGCTCAGTTGGTAGAGCGCTTCGTTTACACCGAAGATGTCGGGAGTTCGAGTCTCTCATCTCCCACCATTCCTTTCAGCATAATTTGCAAACTAAAGCTCTGTGGGCTTCTTTAGCATCCCCAAAGTTACACGTAATTGCCCCAGTGGGACTGGCAACGTTGAAGAGTTGGGTGGGTCTAGTTAGCCCGAAGATGTGCTAGCATGATGAGCATCAAGGGTTGCGCCACGTTCCGGATGGTACGCATCGTTAAGGGAACTTATGTCGGCGGCGGAGGAAGTTCGCATCCGCCTTTGCGTAAAGAGGGCCTCTGGTGTGGGCGATACCTTAGTCACTTGCCCGCACCTTGCTAGGTCAGATTGCGCTGGAGTAAAGCAAACGTCATATTGCTGAGATTCGGATTGGCAAATGCAATGATGTTCCAGAGGCGAAGCGCAACGACACCATGAAAATAGCCGTATCGTTCCCGATCAAAAACAAGGTTTACGTATCAAACCCGTTTCCTATTACGTCGGACAACAGGAGTTACTTCATTCAAACAAAAGACGATGTTGCAGTTGCGGTCTGCGTGATTTGGTCGGGGCTACCCGTTGCTTTTGCACAAACAATTGAGTCTCATGAGACTGGTGAAATCAAGGCAACAATACATGGCAACCAAAGTGATCAATACGTTCATTTAGCAGAATATGATCTGAGGGCTTGGCAAAGCCTGCTTTGCTCTTACATTCTCATCGACATCGACTTCGATAACCCGACATCAACGTTTAGCGCAGAGAATGCGGACGAAGTTGATAAGATTCATGTGACCAGTGCCAGCACAAATAGGTATCAACCGCGAACGCGTGGCAAAGAAGCCTTTGAAACGTTTGGGCGGGCCTTTTTGGCGATTGAACAAGGTAAGACTCACATTGAGATCATGTCACATTACCGCGAAGCGATGTTGGCATTGGAAGTTGGCCGCTCAATCGACGCTTACAATAGTTTCTTTCTCTTTCTTGAAAGCCAGTTTTGCAAAGGGCAAAGTGGCACCAAACAAGTGGTCACACTGCTTTCAAAACAGGTAGACTTTACGGAAGCGCTGAAAGAAGTTTGCAGGGACCACAAACCCAACAATCATCTTTATCCGATACGATTTAAGTCCATAGGAAAGGTTGCTATCGAGCTTAAACCGTTAATTACGGAAATAGTCGAGCTTCGAGGTGCGCTTCGCCACCATTCACTGGGCAATCCAAATCGATGGAATCCGAACAAGCAGGAAGACTATTCGGTTGAAGCTTCATTCCTAGGGAGTGTCTGCTTCAGCGTGGCCTTTCCAAAAACAACCCACCTCACTTGGAACCAACCGTATTTGGAACAATTCTCAAGTCAAGCCAAACAGGAGAAACACATAGTGGAAGTCATGGTTACAATAACAGTTCGAATCGGTGAAACTGCTGAAGAAAAGCGGTTCAACATGACATTCCCGCAAATTGGCTTGGATGCACACTTGGCAACTGCGGTGCTGCAAAAGGTTATTGAAGTCGTAGATAAAGAGCTTCCCGGCTCAGAGTTGTTTGCCATTCGCGCAATTCACAAAACTAGGGGGACCGAATTGTTCAGGTACGATGTGGGGCCGACACTGTATCGCTAGCGCTTGTGCTCGCAACAAGCAGATGGTCCAATGAAGGCTCAAATCAATCCAACGAATGCGACATTATCCATTAAAATTACTGGCTAGATGAAGACTTCGCCTCTCTTATCTCCCACCATTCCTTTGAAAATCAAGTGTTGTACGCCGCGCGTTGTTTCTGGCATTGAAGGCGCATGCTTCCTCTTTCATTACAATCTGCCATCAATGCGCGTCTCACCGCCAAATCTGGCTTGAATGCCGGCGTAAAAGCTTTGACCGATATTTATCGCATTGGCGGGGCGTCATCCAAAAAAATGGATTTCGATTCTTACTTAGCCGCGCGACTTCCAGCCACTTTTGCGGCGGCTCAAATCTGTCTCAAAGAGCTCGCTGAACTTGCACCAGATTTTGCACCCCGCTCAATGCTTGATGTGGGGTCGGGGCCTGGCACGGCCAGTTGGGCCGCGACTGAAATATGGGATACGGTCACTGATTACACCATGCTCGACAACAATCCAAACTTTCTAACCTTGGCCAAAGAACTTGCAATCGCCAGCGATGATGAAGGTTTACGTGCCGCAAAATTCATCCCCGGTGACGCGCGAAAATTACCTGCTGATTTGAAATCTGATCTTGTTGTCGCCACCTATACATTTGCCGAAATCGCTGATCAACATGTGCATCAAGCCACGCAAAACTTGTGGGCCGCCGCTTCACAAATCCTCGTAATCGTCGAGCCCGGATCGAAACACGGATTTGCCCGCATAGTAGAAGCACGAAGAACATTGATTGCAGCGGGCGCAAACATCATCGGCCCTTGTGGCCATAATGCAAGCTGCCCAATGGCGCAAAATGATTGGTGTCACTTCTCAGTACGCTTGAACCGCACCCGCGCGCATTTGCATGCCAAGCTTGCCCATGTGCCTTTTGAAGATGAACCCTATTCCTATCTCATCGCCAGCCGACACGCTTACGCCGGAACAGGCCATCGCATTCTTGCCCGCCCTGTGGAAACCAAACCGGCGCGCGCTTTTAAACTATGCACCCCAGATGGCGTTGTCACAAAGTCGATTGCGACCCGGGATAAAGCCGCATACAAATCCACCCGCAAACTCGCATGGGGAGACCGTTTCAATGAACCTTGATAGCATCAAACTGCAAGCAATGGACTTGGCTGAAACGCTCATGGGTTGGCTTGCATCCCCGCAGTTTTATGCGCAAGTAATCGCGATTTTTTCGGCCGTGATTATAGCGCGGATCGCTGCCAAACAATTGCGCGCTGCTGTACCTATTTTGCGCGATGAGCCAACTGATGGCAGGTTGCTCAAGCTGCAACACTTTGCCTATTCGTGCCGCGATCTTGTTCCACCTCTCGCTAATGTTGCAGCATTGGCTATCGCAGCTATGGTTTGTGACGCCGCAGTAGGGTCATCGTGGTTGGTGCGGATCGCGCAAAGTGCTGCCGTAATTTACGTTCTCTATGCCGCCATCAATCGCTTCATTCATCATCCCGTTCTAAATGCGGCGTGTCGGTGGATTGGAATTCCGGTTGCTGCTCTCAGTGTATTTGGTTACCTTGATGATCTGATGCTGTGGCTGGATAGCGTTGCTTTCGTTGCTGGCAATATTCGTATTTCTGTTTTGGCATTGTTGAAAGCGGCAGGCTTTGGCGGCGTGCTGTTTTGGCTTGGCCGGATGAGCACGACCGCGGGGCAAAAGGTTATCCGCGAGCAACAAAGCATCGACATTCAAACCCGCGAGCTCGCATCCAAGTTTCTTGAAATTTCTATCTTTGTGCTCGTTGCATTTTTGCTGATGAACATCCTCGGCCTTGATCTTACAGCGCTGGCAGTTTTTGGCGGTGCACTCGGCGTTGGCCTTGGTTTTGGCCTGCAGCAAATCGCTGCTAATTTTATTTCTGGTATTATCATCTTGCTCGAACGCTCAATTAAGGTCGGTGACTACATCGAACTTGAAAATGGCAGAGGCGGAATATTGCGCGAAATCAATATGCGATCATCCGCATTGGAAACGTTCGACGGCAAAGACATCATGGTGCCGAATGAAAAATTCATCACCACACAGTTTGTCAATTGGACCAAGACTGATCCGCACCAACGCTATGAAGTTGCTTTCGCCGTTTCTTACGATACAGACTTACACCGCGTTCCTGAACTGATTGAACGCGCAGTCAGCACGCATCCCGGCGTTTTGCAGGTGCCGGAAGCGCCCGATTGCGAGCTCCGCAGCTTTGGCGACAACGGCGTAAACTTTGCCATTGAGTTCTGGGTGGCGGGCATTGACGATGGAAAAAACAAGTTCTCTTCCGATGTCCATTTCCTGATTTGGGATGCTCTGAAAGCAGCCGGAATTTCGATGCCATTCCCGCAACGTGAAATTCGCTTCGTTGGCGACAAACTAGAAATTCTCAAACCAAGAAAGTCCAAACCATGACACGCACATTGATTTCATCTGGTTCAAAATTTGAAACCGAAATGGCCTATTCCCGCGCTGTCGTGGATGGGGATTGGTGTTTTGTATCGGGCACCACAGGCTTCAATTATGCTGATATGACAATATCAGAAGACGTTGGCCAACAAGCCGAGCAAACGCTGCAAAATATTTTGAATGCTTTGACCAAAGCAGATTTTGCCATGGCGGATGTGGTACGCGTGCATTATCTCTTGCCTGATGCCAAAGATTTCCCAGCTTGTTTCCCGGCAATGCAAAAACATTTCGGCACCGTTCGTCCCGCGGCCACAATGTTTGTCGCTGGCCTTGTTGATCCCCGCATGAAAATCGAAATTGAAGTCACCGCCAAGCGCAGTTCATAAATAAAAAAAAAGGGCGCGAAATTAATCCGCGCCCTTTTTAGTTCATCTCCCTTGAACGTCAGTTCTTTACGAACTGCGCGGCTGCTGCAGATTTTAACATCATGCGCGCCGAGGGTTACCTCCCCAGACCTGGGTCACAATACAAAAGCGTTTCCGTGGTCTTGTTTTCTTATGAAAGGGAGATAGCCACGGATTTGAGCATTTGCCAAGCAAATTCTGTCATAATTTTGCAACAATTCAACTAAAGACCAGTCCTTGTCTTATTGGCGCTTTCCCGTAAAAGATCGGCCAGATAACACCACAAGGATTCTCATGCGCCTTTCGCAGTATTTCATGCCCGTTCTTCGCGATGACCCCAAAGAAGCGGAAATTGTTTCGCATAAATTGATGCTGCGCACGGGCATGATCCGGCAGGAGGCTGCTGGCAGCTATTCTTGGTTGCCGACCGGCCTTAAGGTGCTCCGCAAGATTGAACAAATTGTGCGCGAAGAGCAGGATCGGGCAGGGGCGATTGAAGTTCTCATGCCAACAATTCAATCGGCTGACTTGTGGAAAAAATCGGGCCGCTATGAAGCATACGGCAAAGAAATGTTACGAATTCAGGATCGCCATGAGCGCGAAATGCTGTTTGGTCCAACCAACGAAGAAATGATCACCGATATTTTCCGCCAAGGTGTTCAATCTTACAAAGATTTACCGCGCAACCTTTACCACATTCAGTGGAAATTCCGCGATGAAGTCCGCCCACGATTCGGCGTGATGCGCGGTCGTGAATTTCTGATGAAGGATGCTTACTCGTTCGATTTAACTCGCGAAGCGGGACAACATTCATACAACAAAATGTTTGTAAGCTACCTCCGTACATTCGCTAGGCTCGGCCTTAAAGCTGTTCCGATGCGCGCCGATACCGGTCCTATTGGCGGCGATGATAGCCATGAGTTTTTGGTCCTCGCGGAAACCGGCGAGTCCGAGGTTTTTTTCGATAAAGATTTCTACGATATGGACTGGACAACTTTTGATATTGATTATGATGATGTGAATGCGGTTGCAGGCGTCGTCAAAACCTTCACCTCGAAATACGCCGCCACCGAAGAAAAACACGACGCGAAGGATTTTGAAACCCGCGTTCCCGCTGACCGCCGCCTGACCGGACGCGGCATTGAAGTTGGCCACATCTTTTTCTTCGGCACAAAATATTCGGAACCCATGGGCGCCGTCGTTCAAGGTCCAGATGGCAAGAAAATTACCGTTGAATCGGGATCATATGGCATCGGTGTTTCGCGTCTTGTTGGCGGCATTATCGAAGCCTCGCATGATGACGCTGGCATCATTTGGCCGGAAGCTGTGTCCCCATTTGACGTTGGTTTGATCAACATCAAAGTAGGAGATGCTGCTGCTGATGCGGAATGTGAGCGGCTTTATGCTGGCCTGAAAGCCAAGGGTGTTGATGTGCTCTATGATGATAAAGATGGTGGAGCTGGCGGCAAGTTCGCCGCCATGGATTTGATTGGCTTGCCATGGCAAATTATCATTGGTCCACGTGGCCTCAAAGAAGGTATTGCTGAAATCAAAAATCGCAAAACGGGTGCACGTGAAAATGTGAGCCTAGATGGCGTGTTGGCGCGTTTCGGAAACTGATGAGCAACGGGTTACCAGACACAAAACCTTTTGCTGGCTTTGAATGGCTGCTGGCATTTCGTTATTTGCGCGCGCGCCGCAAAGAAGGATTTATTTCCGTCATTTCGCTGTTTTCATTCCTTGGCATTATGCTCGGTGTTGCCACGCTCATCGTGGTCATGGCAGTGCTGAATGGTTTCCGCGCTGAGCTCCTCGATAAGATTCTTGGCTTCAATGGTCATACGACATTTTTTAAACAAGACCTGACGCCAATCGAAGACTTCAAAACACTGCAAGAAAATCTCGAAAAAGTTGATGGCATAAAACGCGTAATCTCGCTGGTTGAAGGCCAAGCCATGGCATCCTCCGCCAGCAATAGTTCTGGCGCATTGGTGCGGGGCATTGCCGAAGCGGATTTTCAAAAATTATCAAGTATTAACAATCCAAGTTTGCGCACAGCAATTGCTGTTGCCAGTGTTCCCGATGAACCACCAACCTTAAAAGGCTTCGATGGTTCTGGCGGCATTGCCATCGGCGAACGTATGGCTTGGAAACACGCGCTCGGCCTTGGCACAGTGCTCACAATTATTTCTCCTAATGGCCCAGATACAGTGATGGGTTCAGCGCCACGCATCAGGGATTATCCCGTCGTTGCAATTTTCAAAATCGGCATGGCGGAATATGATGAGGGTGTGATCTACATGCCGCTCACGGATGCGCAGGAATTTTTCAGCTCTGAAGATGGCGTCACCGCGATTGAAGTCATGGTCAATGAGCCTGACAACATCGGAAATTTAATTCCAGCCATGCGCGCGGCTGTTGGCCCTGAACTTTCGATGCAAACGTGGAAAGATCGGAACGTTGCTTTCTTCAGTGCATTGGCAGTTGAGCGCAATGTGATGTTCCTTGTACTGACGATGATTATTCTGGTGGCAGCACTAAACATTATTTCTGGCCTCTTCATGTTGGTGAAAGACAAAGGCAAAGATATCGCAATCCTGCGCACCATGGGGGCAACGCAAGGCTCTATGATGCGGGTGTTCTTAATCACGGGTGCCGCAATCGGCTTTGCTGGAACGCTGGCCGGGCTGATCCTCGGTGTTTTCATTTGTCTCAATGTTGAATCTATCCGCCAAGCTATTCAATGGCTTTCAGGCGTGGACCCATTTAATGCGGAGATTTATTATCTCGCGCAATTGCCTGCTAAAATGGAACCGATGGAAGTGTTCTGGACCGTCATCATGGCGCTCACGCTTTCGCTGTTGGCAACGCTCTATCCATCTTGGAAGGCGGCCAAACTCGATCCAGTTGAGGCTTTGCGTTATCAATGAGCCAGCCTCAAGTTCCCGCTCTTGAATTGCGCAACATTGCCCGCTCTTATGCGGAAGGGGCAGGGCGCCTGGATATTTTTAAAGACCTTTCGCTTGAGGTTTATGCCGGCGAAGTGGTCGCCCTGGTTGGTCCATCGGGTGCTGGCAAGTCCAGTTTACTGCACATTGCCGGATTGCTCGAAGCGCCAACTGCGGGTGCTACATTGATATCCGGTAAAAACTGTAGCGCGCTTGATGATACCGCGCGCACCCGCATCAGGCGCATTGGCATCGGTTTTGTTTATCAGTTCCATCTTCTCTTGCCAGAGTTTAGCGCACTCGAAAATGTCGTCATGCCGCAGCTGATTGCAGGCGCTACAAAACAAGCTGCCGAGGTCCGCGCTAAAGATTTGCTAGATAGACTGGGCCTTAATGCCCGCATGAAGCATCGCCCGGCCGAACTTTCTGGCGGTGAACAACAGCGCGTTGCCATAGCGAGAGCCATTGCCAATCGTCCATTGCTTTTACTGGCAGACGAACCAACTGGAAATCTTGATCCTGATACCGCTGATCTCGTCCATGTCGAATTCATGCGGTTGATCCATGAAGAGGGCCTTGCCGCTCTCATCGCTACGCATAATATGGCGCTGGCTTCCCGCATGACCCGCGTGGTCCGCCTTGAGCATGGTAAGCTTGTGGATGGCATCGAATAGGCTTTGCGCTCTGGTCGTGAAACCACTAACTTTCCCTCATGGAAAATGCGCCCGTAACCTTCATTCACCTCCGCGTTCATACTGCTTATTCGCTGTCGGAAGGTGCATTGCAGGTTAAAGCTTTAGCGGCTTTGACGAAGAAAAATCACATGCCAGCCGTGGCCATGACGGACACGGGAAACTTGTTTGGTGCACTCGAATTTTCCGAAGCCATGTCCGAAAAAGGCATTCAACCAATCATCGGCTGTGCGCTCAAAGTGGATTTGGAAACCGCCGCAACCGACCAAGGCATGCGGAGCGCCCAAGCCAGCTTGAAAGACTACCCAACCCTCGTACTTCTTGCCAAGGATGAGGAGGGCTACCGCAACCTAATGAAGCTCTCCAGCAGGGCCTATCTCGAAGCGCCGGATCAAACCGCACCGCATGTTTCTCTAGCCCTTTTTCGCGAGTGCAGCGCTGGATTGATATGCCTTTCTGGCGCATCGTCCGGTCCGATCAACGAAGCGCTTTTGCGCGGCCAAACCAGCCTCGCCAAGTCCCATACGGTAATGTTTAAAGAACTATTTGGCGATCGCTTTTACATCGAACTGCAACGCCACAGCACTGATGCCGAACGCGCCACTGAACCCGGCCTCATTGAGCTTGCATACGAACATGAAATACCATTGGTGGCAACCAACGAAGCTTTCTTCGCTGAAGCCAATGATTTTGCCGCTCATGATGCTTTGATTTGCATCGCTGAAGGTGAAGTGGTGTCAAATGACAATCGCCGCCAACTCACCCCGGAACATTACTTCCGCAGTCAAGCCGAGATGGCCGCTTTGTTTGCGGACATTCCCGAAGCCATCGAAAATACCGTGGAAATTGCCCAGCGCTGCGCTTACATCGTAAAGGGATTGAAACCGATTTTACCGCGCTTTGCTGATGGCGATGAAGCCGTTGAGCTCCGTACACAAGCATTAGCTGGTCTTGAATTACGTATGAACACCAATGGCTTGGCAGGCGAATTTACCAAACAAGATTACCTTGACCGCCTCGATTTTGAACTCAGCGTCATCATCAAAATGAATTACCCCGGCTACTTCTTGATCGTGGCCGACTTCATTAAATGGGCCAAGGCGCAGGAAATTCCGGTGGGGCCGGGCCGTGGGTCCGGTGCCGGTTCTCTAGTGGCTTATGCGCTCACGATTACGGATCTCGATCCCTTGCGCTTTGGCCTTCTGTTCGAGCGCTTCCTCAATCCTGATCGCGTGTCCATGCCCGACTTCGATATCGATTTCTGTCAGGATCGCCGCGATGAAGTTATCCATTATGTACAGCGGCGTTATGGCGAAGATCACGTTGCGCAAATTATCACTTTCGGAAAACTGCAAGCCCGCGCGGTTTGCCGCGACGTGGGCCGCGTG
Source organism: Hyphomicrobiales bacterium (assembly GCA_043760745.1). Classification (GTDB taxonomy): domain Bacteria; phylum Pseudomonadota; class Alphaproteobacteria; order Rhizobiales; family Aestuariivirgaceae; genus Aestuariivirga. The sequence goes on along the minus strand of JAYUOP010000226.1, from coordinate 4,995 downwards.
TTGCAAATGCCTTATGGCCAAGTTGATCGTATTTCGAAACTAATCCCGAATAATCCAGCCGCACCGCTCACACTGAAACAAGCCATTGAAGCCGAGCCCAAAATCCAAGAAGAGCGCGATAAAGATCCAACCGTTAAGCGCATGCTGGAAATCGGCATGAAGCTTGAGGGTCTTTATCGCCACGCCTCAACCCATGCTGCCGGTGTGGTCATTGGCGATCGCCCACTTGAGCAATTGGTCCCACTTTATCGCGATCCTCGTGGCACACTTCCGGCCACCCAATTCAATATGAAGTACGTGGAAAAAGCGGGTCTCGTGAAGTTCGATTTTCTCGGACTGAAAACTCTCACAGTTATTGATAAAGCGCAAAAACTTATTCGCATTCGTGAGCCACTTTTCGACGCTTCAAAAATCCCGCTTGATGATTTGAAGACATTTGAAATGCTGTCCCAAGGCGATACCGTTGGCGTTTTCCAATTGGAAAGTGCCGGCATGCGCGATGCGGTGCGCCAGATGCGGGCTGACCGTTTTGAAGATTTGATTGCGCTGGTGGCGCTGTATCGCCCGGGTCCAATGGCAAACATCCCCACCTATTGCAATCGCAAACTTGGCAAAGAAGAGGTGGTTTATCTTCATCCGGTTTTAGAACCCATCCTCAAAGAAACTTTCGGCGTTATCACCTATCAAGAACAAGTGCAGCAAACCGCCAAGGATCTCGCAGGTTATACGCTTGCCGAGGCGGATCTCTTGCGCCGCGCTATGGGTAAAAAAATCCAATCCGAAATGGATGCCCAGCGTGAGCGTTTCATGAAGGGTGCAACTGATCGCGGCGTTGCCCAAGAAACCGCCACTGCTGTCTTTGATGCTTGCGCGAAGTTTGCCGAATACGGTTTCAACAAATCCCACTCCGCACCATACGCATACATCAGCTATCAAACCGCATACCTGAAAGCCAATTTCCCGGTTGAGTTTTTAGCCGCATCAATGACGCTGGATATGGGCAATACGGATAAGCTGCAAACATTCCGCGACGAAGCTGTTCGTATGGGCGTTAAAGTAGAATCTCCCGCCATAAACAACAGTGCGGTAGATTTCACAGTGCGTGACGGTGCAATACTTTACGCGTTAGCAGCTCTCAAAAATGTCGGTGCCGGAGCGATAAAGCATGTGGAAGATGTCCGTCGCGAAACTGGACCATTCACTTCGCTTGGTGATTTTGCTCGACGCATTGATGGCGGCAATCTCAATAAGCGCGCCATGGAAAGCCTTGCTAAAGCTGGCGCATTTGACAGTTTAAATGCAAATCGCGCGCAAGTTTTGGCAGGCGTTGAAACCATTCTGGCCACGGCTAGCCGCACGTCTGCCGAAGCCGAAGCAGGCCAAAATGATTTATTCGGCGGTGGAAAGTCTGGTGTTTCTGAAGATATCGTTTTGCCTTTCCGCGATAATTGGTTGCCGATGGACCGCTTGGCGCATGAATTTGAAGCCGTTGGTTTTTATCTCTCTGGCCATCCGCTGGATGATTACATGAAGCCACTCGCCAAGCTTGGCGTTGAAACCTGGGCGTCCTTCCGCGCCAAAGCGCTTGGTAAAGGCGCAACCGCTGCAAAGCTTGCTGGCACTGTAACAATGCGTCAAGAACGCCGTTCCAAAATGGGTAACAAATTTGCCTTTTGTAGCTTCTCTGATCCCACCGGCCAATTTGAAGCAATTTGTTTTGCCGATACCTTAGCGCTCACCCGCGATCTGCTGGAACCCGGCAAAGCCGTCATCATCCGCGTTGAAGCCGATATTGAAGGCGAAGATGTGAAACTGCGATTGCAGGGTGCTGAACCGTTAGACAAAGCAGCAGCCAGCATCGTGCAGGGAATTCGCATTTTCTTGCGTGATGCAAAATCACTTGATAGCATAGCCCAGCGTTTACCGCCGGGTGGCAAAGCCCCCGTGATGATCAATCTGATGTTAGAATCCGGCCGCGAAGTGGAAATCGACCTTGGCCATAAGTATGCTGTCACGCCCCAAATCAAAGGGGCAGTGAAAGCAATTCTAGGCGTGGTCGATGTGCACGATTATTAGAGTTGGGCGTTGACCAATTGGCGATCAAGCGGCTTGATAAATTCAATGGCGACACCATTGTCCAGATATCGCACCACACGTCCGCGCATTTTGCCAAGCATGACGTATGTGCCCAAACTCGGCATAACGTCTACTTTGATACCAGCGCCTGAAACCGAAATATCAATCACTTCACAAAAATACACGCGGCCATCGGGCAGGGTGATCTGAGACTGTGATTCCCGCGGCTCAAACCGAGAGTGGCGGCGCGCTTCTGGACCTTCAGTCGCACGTTCTGATAACCACTGAATACGGGCAGCAAGTTTATCTAAGCGATTACCTTTGAGCGAAAATACAATACGAAATCCGCCGGGCAGCGCTTCTGCGCTGATCGCTTCGACGCGACCGAGCTCTTCCAAATAGGCAACAATTGTTTGTCCAGCAGGTGGAGTAGTTGCCGAAAGGAAAGTTGCCCCTTCTGAAGTAAGGCCAATAACTTGGCAAGGATGCTCTGACATATCAGGCAACATGAACCGGCCAAAAAGTGTTTGGCTCAGTGGTGAAGAACTAGTTTCATCAGTTTGGCTTAACTGGGCGGATGAACTCACGGCAAACCTCAATATCTTCCCGCTACGGTCTCTCCCCATGGCGTACCTGTTCCGAATAGAAACAGATTAGCCAAATCTAGCGAGAATGAGGTAAATGTCGGGTTAAGTTCTCAAAACTTAATTGCAGGTTTCAAGAATTCGGAAGTTCAGGACAATCCACCCCGAATAATTTGGAAAGGCTGTTGCATTGCAGCGTGCACTGCAACGGTTTCTGGCGCGTGGTGTTCGGTCCAAATCGTACGAACGCTGGTTAACTCTTGTGCCGCAATAGCGTCATAGCCTAAGTTTCGCATGTCCCGGAATGGGAACAGGCCGGCCAGAATGTGCAAACGTGGGCTATGGCGTTGTTGAATTGGCAAACAGATCATTTCTGCGCCAATGACATGCGTCGTGGAGGTCGAAAGCCGCATCCGAACCAAGCAAGGTTGGGCTTGTGTAACAACATTATCGTAAAGACGGCGAACTGTATCACCTTCAAACCGATCCCATCCGCTGATCGCGTCCTTATAGGTCAATTCATTCCGAAATAAGTCACAAACGCGGGTTCCCGCCAGCCGATAGCGGTAGCTTTTGCGGATGTTGTCTTTTTCGATAATCATTAGATCAGGAACAATTGACCGGATCTCTTTTAAATCAAGCTCTTCGCGGCTAGGCGCCGGACGTTCAGCGCGGAGGCCTTCCCAGTAACGAAAAAGCATGCGGCTGCCGGGATGTAAAATTTGGCCGTCATTTTCGCTCAATTCTGGTGTGTCATTCGCCAACATCATGTAACCTCTGCTTTGCGTCTCGATCAGGAACCTGTGCCAATCGTGTACGTTTCGAAGAATAACTTGCAGGGGTCGTGCCAGTTGGAGTGTTGAATGTCGGAATTGCCTGAAAAAATCTCACCAGAGATAAGGAAAGTTATACCACAATCACAACCTATGTTTCAGGTCCCCGCAGTGGTTTTATTCGTTATTTCACTGCTCATCTTCATTCATGCTGGTTTATCTTATCTTGGTGAGGACTGGAAAATTACCGCACTTTATCTGTTTTCCCTCATTCCGGCGCGATTTGGGTCTGATCCAATCGCGCAATATTCCTATTCAGCTTACTGGAGCTTTCTCACCCATGGTTTTCTGCATGGCAGCTGGGCCCATTTGTTTTCAAACAGTATTTGGATGCTGATTTTTTCCAGCGTGGTCGCAAAGCGAATTGGGAGTTGGCGATACCTTTTGCTGTGCGGCGTAGCAACTGTTGCCGGTGGTTTGCTTTCATTTGCCTTTCATTGGGAAGAGCGGATTATTCTTATTGGTGCGTCTTCGGCAGTTGCTGGCGTTATGGCTGCAGCGATTCCAATCATGTTTGCCAAAAATCTTGGCATCGGAAGATCATTTCAAGAAAACCTGTCGCGGATCAAGGTTTTGCGCCCGATCGAAATCATACAAAATCCCCGCGCCCTGGCTTTCATGTTGATTTGGTTCGCTTTGACCTTGCTGACGGGCGCAGTGCAATCCACTGGTGTGGCCCTCATTGATGAAGGCCAAATTGCTTGGGAAGCGCATATCGGAGGTTTTATTGCGGGGTTAGTTACTTTCTATATCTTAGACCGAGGTAGCGCTTTACCGAATTCAAAACTGTGATACTGTCGGGACGCAACCATTTCGGGAGGAACCCATGTCCGTATCCCAAATACTCGTCGTCAAGGGCCGTGAAGTTGTAACAGCTGCTGCCAAAGACACCGTGCAAGATGTTTCCAAAAAACTCTCAACGCACCGCATTGGCGCAGTGGTCATCGTTGATAGCTTTGGTGAAATTGAAGGTATTGTTTCAGAGCGTGATATTGTGCGCATCATCGGCGTCGAAGGTGCGTCAGCGCTCACTAAGCCCGTATCCAAAATCATGTCCCGCGCCGTTCGTACGTGCCAAGAAGGGGATAGTGAAGCTGCTTTGATGAGCCTGATGACTGAACATCGCATCCGTCATTTGCCAGTTGTTGCCAAAGGGAAGCTCAGTGGCATGATTTCTATAGGCGATGTTGTGAAACTTCGTATTGAAGCAATTGAACGCGAAACCGAAGATATGAAAGCCTACATTTCGTCGGCGGGGTAGTGCATATTGCTCTCCGCCTGTAGGGAGGGCTTTCGCATATCGAACAAAGAACCCTCATCCGGCCCTTGGCCACCTTCTCCCATTGGTAAGGACCAACGGGAGAAGGCTACTGCAGTTGGCCTTCTCCCGTGCGTCTTCGCGTGGGAGCGACTATCTGACCTGTCAAGATTGTTTTTGGAATTTGAGCCTGGTTTCTCTGGTTTTGGCGTTGAGTCTGACGAGGAGTTTGTGGGCAAGTGCG
>JAYUOP010000225.1:0-2752 GCA_043760745.1 Hyphomicrobiales bacterium | reverse complement strand
TTTAACGATGCTAACTTCTAGCGCTATGGCCGATATTAAAATTGGCGTGGCCGCTGAACCCTATCCGCCTTTTACAAGCAAAGATACATCAGGGAAATGGGTGGGCTGGGAGATCGATTTGGCAAACGCAGTGTGTGCTGAGATCAAAGAAAAATGCGAAATTGTTGAAACCGCGTGGGACGGAATTATTCCGGCACTGAACGCCAAGAAGATTGACGTGATCGCAGCTTCGATGGCCATTACGCCAAAGCGCAAAGAAATAATCGATTTTTCGTCGCCCTATTATCAATCTGCTGCTGTAATGATGGGCGCAAAAAACGACGACATGGACATCACACCCGCACATCTGGCGGGCAAAACCATCGGCGTGCAGGTTTCCACAATTCATGCGGCCTATCTTGAGAAATATTACGCCAAGACTTCAACAATCAAAACCTATCCAACTCAAGACGAAGCCAATCAGGATTTGAATGCGGGGCGCGTTGATTATATTTTAGCAAACGGATTAGCACTCGACAGCTTCATAAAATCCGCTGGCGAAACCGCCGAGAGCAAAGGCGCTGTGCCCTATGATGCAGAGGTGTTTGGGCCGGGCGTAGGCTTTGGCTTGCGCAAGGACGAAGCTGAACTGACTGCGAAATTAAGTGCAGCGATTGGGTCGCTTGCAAAGGCTGGAGAGCTTGAAAAAATTTCGACTAAGTTTGGAATCGCAGGCAAGATTGAGCTGCCGAAGTGATGGGCGTTACCGCACCATCGGCACAGCAGCTTCCTTGCCAGCAACTTCAACACCCTTCCAGAACGCCACATAGTCTTTGATCGGTGCAGCCGCGGCTTTCGGATCGCGGTATACCCATGCGGCACCGGCATTGGTTTTGCCGTCCACTAAGACATCGAAATATGATGCCGTGCCTTTCCAAGGGCAGGCGCTGGTGTTGGAATTGGCAGTAAAAAACTTCATGTCGATGGAATCTAGCGGAAAATAGGCATTGCCTTCAACCTCAATGCAATGATCGCTGGCTGCGATAACTTGGCCGTTCCAGCTTGCAGTTGTTTTGGACATAGGTTTTACTCCTGATCTTAAATATTTCACATTGTATCATCAATTTTGAACCAACGAAATTGTGATCTCAGCTACCGCTAACTTGAATGCATTATGCGCTTGAGTAGTCTATGGTACGTTCTGAACATTCGATAGGATTGAACACATGCCAACACGTCGCAATATTATCACACTCGCCGCAGTCGGCATTGCCATGCCAACCGCATTCGCGCGTGCTGCAATGACCGAGTTTACGATGGAAGCCTTCAAAGCCGCGCAAAAAGCTGGAAAGCCAATATTGGTGGATGTTTGGGCTTCATGGTGCCCCACCTGCAAGGCGCAAGGGCCAGTTTTGAAAAGCTTGCTGGCTGATCCAAAGAACAAAGACGTGGTGATGTTCCGTGTGAACTTTGATACGCAAACTGATGTTTTGAAGGCGTTTAAGGTTCAGTCGCAAAGCACTTTGATTGTATTCAAGGGCACAAAGGAAACGGGTCGCTCGGTGGGCGACACTGAAGCAGGTTCAATTGGTGCCTTGCTGGCAACTGCGATCTAAGTTCAGTACATGTTTTTGAATCTGGTCTTCGCCTTCGCGGCGGGAAGCCTATCGATATTGTCGCCTTGTGTGCTGCCATTGGTGCCCGTTGTTCTGGGGACTGCGGCATCTAAGGGAAAGTATGGGCCGATGTTATTGGCGGCGGGATTGGTTTTGTCCTTTGTCGTTATTGGCATGTTTGTGAGTCTTGTCGGTTTCTCAATTGGACTCGACGGCAAATTCTTTCGTTTGATTTCAGCCGTGATGTTGATTGGTATCGGCTTATTGCTGGCCGTCCCGTTTTTGCAGCGCCAATTCGCTGTGGCTTCAGGGCCTGTCGGCAATTGGGTCGATCAGCGCTTTGGCGGCGGCGAGGCGGGCGGGCAGTTTGGCATTGGATTATTGCTCGGCGCTGTATGGAGCCCTTGCGTTGGGCCGACTTTAGGTGCCGTGTCTTTATTGGCAGCTCAAGGGCAAAATTTGGCGCAAGTTGCAATCACCATGATGAGCTTTGGCCTAGGCGTTGCTGTGCCGCTGGTGATTATTGGAATGATGTCGCGCGAGGTGCTGATGCGCTGGCGCGGGCGGATGTTGTCTTCGGGCTCTATGGTGAAATCAGTGCTGGGTGCGCTGTTCGTATTCACCGGAGTAATGATCGTTTCGGGTCAAGATAAATATTTGGAGGCAGCACTGGTTGAGGCATCACCTGAGTGGCTGACGACACTGACGACGCGGTTTTAGGAAATCACTTTGCTAGATTTCAGTTTATCAATCTCGCTCGATTCCAAACCGAGCACGGTGCGTAATACAGCATCCGTATTACCTCCCAACTCCGGCGATGGCGCGCCATATTCAATCGGCGTTTCGCTAAACACAATCGGATTAGCAACGCCAGGCACTTGAATGCCGTCTTTGCGCGTCATGCCAATCTGGAGCCCACGTGCCAGAACCTGTTCATTGACAAACATTTGGTCGATAGTGTTGATCGGGCCGCAAGGAACCGCAGCAGTTTCGAAGGCTGCGACCCATTCTGATGTTGTGCGGTTTTGCATCAGAGGGGCGAGCAGGGGAATGAGAGTGGCGCGATTTTCCACTCGCCCGCGATTGGTATCATAGGGCGCTGAGGCCAAGTCTGGCGCGCCGATAATCTTACAATATTCCGCATACTGACGATCATT
>JAYUOP010000224.1:0-6767 GCA_043760745.1 Hyphomicrobiales bacterium | reverse complement strand
CACGCGGCCGGGCGACGACAAGAAAAAAGACGCAGGTTTCCGACGATTGGCCGAAGCGATGTTTGATCAAACCGATGTGCAAAGCAAACGCGATAATAAAGCTGAAGCACTAGAGCTTGATGCAAGTTTCACGTCGTCCGCGGACGAAACTTTGCGTGCTAAAGATTTTGAGCAAATGACTGTGGCCGAGCAGCGCGAAGCCTTGCGGGCGATTAAAAAGATTAACGCAAATCGCATCGAAGTTCGCACCCGGCGCATGAAAATCGCGGCGCAGGGCTCGCAAATTGATCTCAGACAAACACTACGCCAATCGATGCGGGGTGGTGGGCAGTTCATAAAACTGGCCCGACGCGAACCCAAATGGGTGGAACCCCCGCTTGTGGTGTTGTGCGATATTTCTGGATCATGCTCTAACTACAGCCGAATATTTTTGCATTTCTTGCATGGCTTGATGAATGACCGCGCACGGGTTTCAGTGTTTTTGTTTGGAACGCGGCTTACCAATATCAGCCGCGAATTGAAGCGCCGCGATATTGATGAAGCGATGAATAAAGTTTCAGCTGCCGTCAAAGATTGGTCGGGCGGAACGCGGATTGGAACCTCGTTACAGCTGTTTAACAAGCAATGGGGCAGGCGGGTTTTAACCCAAAGTGCCCATGTATTGCTGATGACGGATGGTTTGGACCGCGACGACGTTGGCCTTTTAGCGCACGAGGCTAAGCGACTTCGGCTCATGGCAAAGCGGGTGGTTTGGCTCAATCCATTATTGCGCTTTGATAAGTTTCAAGCGCGGGCGGCTGGGGTTCGCGCAATCATGCCGCATGTTGATGAGTTTCGCCCGGTGCATAATCTTGATAGTTTAAGTGATCTTGCCGAGAGCTTGGCGGGTGCGCGCAATATTCGCCATGACCCAAAGAGCTGGTTGCGCTATGGTGCAGAGTGAGGAGTAGCGATGGCAGATTTTGATCATAATGTTTTGGCGCAGGCCAATAATTGGTTGCTGGCGGGGCGGCAAGTAGCTCTCGCAACAGTGATTGAAACCTGGGGCTCTGCACCGCAACCCGTGGGCAGTCAGTTGGTGGTTGATCAAGATGGCAATTTCATTGGCGCGGTGTCGGGTGGTTGTGTTGAAGGTGCAGTTATCACTGAGGCGCAAATGGTGATCACTTCGGGTGCGCCAAAAGTTCTGCAATTTGGCGTGGCGGATGAAACCGCGTGGGAAGTTGGCCTTGCTTGCGGCGGGCGCATCCGCATTTATGTTGAGCCACTCACACAATGAAAACGGAAATTCTCGAACAAATTCTGCGCGCGCAAGAGGCAAGACAAGCGATTGCATTAGTCACGACTATTGCGACTGGTGAACAAAGAATCGTTCCCCATGGTGCAACAGAAAAAGATGTGCTTGCAGATATTTTGCACAAGAGTTTTCGCTTTGATCGCTCAGGTGTTCATACGATTGACGATGTTGAATATTTTATCACAATTTATAATCCTCCACTTCGACTTGTGATCATTGGTGCAGTTCTGATTGCGCAAGCGGTGATCCCAATGGCGCGGGCAGCGGGTTATGATGTGACAGTGATTGATCCGCGCGGCGCATTTGCAACAGGTACTCGGTTTCCTAATGTGGCGCTGATTTCAGATTGGCCAGAAGATGTTTTGCCGGCAATGAAGATGGATGCGCGCACGGCGATTTTATTGCTCACCCATGATCCAAAGATTGATGATCCCGGATTGGAATTAGCATTACGCAGTTCAGTGTTTTACGTCGGGGCTTTGGGTTCGAAGAAAACCCATGGTGGCCGTGTTTTGCGCTTAACGACACGCGGATTTAGTACCGAAGATATCGCGCGGATTAATGGTCCTATTGGTCTCAACATTGGCGCAGTTGGTGCCGCTGAAATTGCAATTTCAATCATGGCGCAAATGACGAAAACTTTGCGATTGGGTGCTTAAATGCGGTTTGGCTTGGTTCCGCTGCAAACCGCCTTGGGTGGAATTTTGGCGCATGGCGTTCAGCTTGCTGATGGCCTGTTCAAAAAAGGGCGGGTGGTTTCGGCAGATGACATTGCTCGCTTAAAAGCAGCTGGTATAGATCAAGTAACAGTTGCACATTTGGATGTAGATGACGTCCCCGAAGATGAAGCGGCGCGGGCGGTGGCTTTGGTTATTGCTGGCGAGGGAGTGTTGGCGCAACAGGCATTTACCGGGCGGGCAAATTTGCATAGTGAAACGGCTGGCGTTTTGCGCGTTGATGTAGCGCGGGTCAATGCCGTGAATTGTTTGCATGAGAGCCTGACGCTGGCAACCCTGAAAGATTATGAAATGGTATCGGCGCGGCAAATGATTGCCACGGTTAAGGTCATCCCCTTTGCGGTGCCGCGCGATGTGTTGACAAAAGCTTTGGCAATGATTTCAGCTCAGCCATTAATTACAGTGAAAAATTTTTTAAGGTTGCGCGTGGCGTTGATCATTACAACTTTGCCGCAGACTAAACCCAGTATCGTCGTTAAGTCTGAAACGGCGATGGCCGAGCGGGTGCGAAGTTGCGGTGGTGAATTGGTGCAAACCATCACATGCGCTCATTCTACAACTGCATTAGCCGCTGAGATGACTTCATTGCAAAACACCGAATACGATATTTTTTTGTTGTTTGGCGCGTCAGCGATTGTGGATCGCGGCGATGTTTTGCCAGCAGGATTGGTGCAAGCTGGTGGCGAGGTTTTGCATTTGGGTATGCCCGTTGATCCCGGTAATCTTTTGATGCTTGGAAACTTGAATGGCAAACCAGTTGTGGGTGTTCCTTCTTGCGCCCGTTCGCCGAAAACCAATGGTTTTGATTGGATTTTGCAACGCTTGATGACGGGTGAAAAAGTCTCTGCCGCAGATGTGATGGCGATGGGGGTTGGCGGCCTTTTGGCAGAAATTCCAACGCGGCCATCGCCACGGGAAAAACAAGCAACAGTTCCAATGGCACCACAGATTTCTGCCGTGGTTTTGGCCGCAGGAAAATCCACGCGGATGGGAAGCAATAAATTATTGGCGAACGTAAATAGAGCGCCGTTGATCCGCCAAACCGTGTCGCGAATTTTGGAAACCAGTGTAGCGGAGGTCATAGTCGTCACTGGTCATCAAGCTAATTTGGTCCGCACAGCTCTTGAGGGTTTGGCAGTAAAGTTTATTCACAATGATCAGTATGCGGATGGACTATCAACTTCGGTGAGAGTTGGAATTCAAAGTGTATCAGAGATCAGCGATGCCGCGGTGGTTTGCCTCGGTGATATGCCACTGGTGAATGCAAGGGATATAGACCGGATGATCGCGGCATTCAGTCCGGCTGATCAGCGATATGTAGTAGTCCCGCAATATGAAGGCACATGGGGAAATCCGGTGCTGTGGGGCAGGGATTACTTTGCCGGTCTTTGCGCGCTGGATGGCGATCGCGGGGCGCGAAAACTGCTCGAAGAGTTGAGCCATGAATTGGTGGAAATCAGCGTCGAGAATGACGGCGTTATTGTCGATATTGATACACCGGAAGCGCTGATGAGTTTGGCGAAAGCTGAATTGCCTTAGTTCTTATTGAGCGGCAGGTTGCGGGCGATCCAGCCTTTACCCGCATATGAGCCCATCATGCCTTCTGGAACATCAATGATATTCGTGAAACCGGCTTCGCGCAGACGTCGGGACATGCCCGATGATCTTACGCCGCGGGCGCAAATCAGTGCGATCGGTGCATCGCGGTTGCCATTGACGAGAGAGCTGAGCGTTGCTTCAAAATCATCGCGCCGCATATCAAGCCGCTTTGCGCTAGCCCCTGATCCCGTTTCTGCCCATTCATCGGGTCGCCTGATATCAATAAGAGTTATGCTTCCTGCTGCGGCTCGGCGATAGGCTTCGGCAGCGCTTAATACTCCTTCGGCAAAGGCAGAGCGAAAAGCAGCTGGTGCAATTGTAGCACCAAAGCCAAAAGCAGAAATCGTAAGAAATTTTCGACGGGCTAACATGATGATTATTACTTCACGGTTGTTGACCGGGGTAATGCCGCAATTCATTGTGCTTCACAAATCACATCGATGTGAAAACAGTTCTAAATCAATTCCAACTGCCTGAAACTCACCACACCTTTTCTTCCGATGATTATATGGTCGTGGACCGTGATGCCCATTTTTTCTCCGGCGGCCATGATTTGTTTGGTCATTTGGATATCAGCCATAGAGGGTGTGGGGTCGCCGGAGGGGTGGTTGTGGGAGAGGACAATTGCGGAAGCGGCGAGTTCAAGTGCTCGTTTGATCACTTCGCGGGTGTAAACTGGGGTATGGTCAACTGTGCCTTCTTGCTGGACTTCATCGGCGATGAGTTGATTTTTCTTATCGAGAAATAATATGCGGAATTGTTCGATATCTTCAAAGGCCATGGCAGAGCGGCAATAATCGAGGATCGCTTGCCATGAGGAGAGGACCGGTCGGTTGATGACTTGTCCTTGGGCCAAGCGCAAAGCTGCGGCGCGGATGAGGCCAATTTCGGTTGCCACTGATGGTCCCACACCTTTTACCTCTTGCAATCGCAATGGCGAAGCGCTGATGACTTCGGCAAAGCTGCCAAAGCGAGCGAGGAGGGCCTTGGCAATGGGTTTGGTGTCGCCGCGTTTTATGGCGCGGAATAACACCATTTCGAGGAGTTCATAATCGGGCATCGCATCAGGCCCGCCGGTTTCAAAGCGCGCGCGCAATCTTTCGCGATGGCCGAGATGGCCTAAATAATTTGCGCCATCTTCAAAACCATCAACCATTGCTCAACGTCCGTATGGTGGACAGTGGAGATTGCCGGGGGAGAGAGTGAAAATTTCGCAACCGGTTTCTGTGACGCCGACGGCATGCTCAAATTGTGCGGAGAGTGAGCGATCACGCGTGACCGCCGTCCATCCATCGCTCAATACTTTGACATGGGGCTTGCCGAGATTGATCATCGGCTCAATAGTGAAAAACATGCCGGGTTTCATCTCCGCACCTTCGCCCATGCGGCCGTAATGCAAAATGTTTGGGTGATCATGGAACACACGGCCCAAACCATGACCACAAAAATCGCGGACGACAGAGCAACGCTCAGCTTCGGCGAAGGATTGAATAGCATAACCGATATCGCCCAAATGGCCGCCGGGTTTTACCATCGCAATGCCGCGCATTAGGCTTTCATAAGTGATTTCAACAAGTCGTTCAGCTTTGCGGCTAACTTCGCCAATGTTATACATACGGCTAGAATCGCCATACCAACCATCCACAATAAAAGTCACATCGACGTTGACGATGTCACCTTCGCGCAGCGGTTTTTCTGATGGAATGCCATGGCAGACGACATGGTTGATCGAAATGCAGCACGACTTAGTGTAGCCGCGGTAATTTAGCGTAGCGGGGATGACATTATGGCGAAGAGCGAATTCAACAAAATAATCGTCAATCGCTTGGGTTGGTGTGCCATCCACCATCAAGGGCAAGATTTCATCAAGCGCTAAAGCGGCCAATCTGCCGGCTTTATGCATGCCAATGAAATCCTCTTTGGTGTGTAGCCGTATATGTTCTGATCTTGATAAGTAATCTGTGTTGCTCATAATTTGTAAATAGTATGGAATCGACAGGTCTACAATCACGAAATCTAATATCGCCACAGGAGAATTGTTTTAATGTCGATCATTCCTACCGCCGCCGTCTTGCTCATCGGTGATGAAATACTTTCTGGCCGGACCAAAGATAAGAACCTGGGGTTTATTGCCGACTATTTGACGGCATTAGGAATTGATTTGAAAGAAGCACGCTGCGTTTCGGATGACGAGGGCGATATTGTTGCGGCGGTTAATGCCTTGCGGGCGCGGTATACTTATGTGTTCACAACAGGCGGAATTGGTCCGACCCATGATGACATCACAGCGGATAGTATTGCAGCCGCATTTGGGGTTGGGATTGATCACCATCCGGATGCGGTAAAAATTCTACTGGACTATTTTGCAGAAATTGGCCGCGAACCCAATGAAGCACGGATGCGGATGGCGCGGGTTCCACATGGCGCAAGTTTGGTTCTAAACGCGGTTTCGAAGGCGCCTGGATTTCGCATAGAAAATGTTTTCGTTATGGCTGGTGTTCCGCGGATTATGCAAGCGATGATGGAAGAAATCTCGAAACAATTAAGCCCCGGTGTTCCCATGCAGTCAGGCCAGGTGACATTACAAGGCGGAGAAGGGGACGTTGCAAAACCGCTCGGTGAAATTCAGGCGCGGTTTCCAAGCGTCGTCATTGGTTCATATCCGTTCGAGTCTCCGGCCGGCTTTGCAACCAACTTGGTATTGCGGTCGCGCGATACGGCGGCACTTGCTGCTGCAATCTCCGAAGTGCAGATAGTTGCTGGTGAGTTGACAAAAGCAGGTAAAGCGCGGGGCTGGTCTTAAGCCGTCAGCTTTGCCTTCTGACAAACCCCTGACACTTGTTGTCGGAGTGCTGACAGGCTTGTTCTTGTAGATCTCTGCTTGTTGAGCACTGATCGATTTTGATTAGTGCTACAGGAGAGTTTTTTATGAATAAGTTTCTTGTCATTGCTGCAGTTGTCGGTCTTTTTATTTCCACCGCTCAGGCGAGCGATCTTTGCAAGCCAGTCGACCAAAGCCAGTGGATGAGCAAAGATGGACTTGTCCCCAATTAATTCCGCATCCTGTTCTCATTTAGGCTGATAATCTTTCAAACTTGACGGGTGATGTACCTCCTAGGCTCGAGTGTTTGCGG
>JAYUOP010000223.1:0-2791 GCA_043760745.1 Hyphomicrobiales bacterium | reverse complement strand
TTCTGTTCTGGGCCACGCATTTGATTGTTGATGGGTTTCGGCAGGTCTATGACACGCGCACTTTTACGAAGGTGTTCGCCGCAGCTGCGACAGAGATGGTTGTAGAGCAGAAAAAAGCCGGACAGAGCACAAGTGAAGTAGCTGCACGCGTGAATATGATGGAAGAGCTCACTTGGTTTTTGGGATCATCGCTTCCTGAACTCTTGATCTCACTCATTGGCCCCTTGGGAAGCTTAGCAGTTCTAACTGTTCTATCGCCAAAAATAGCCTTGGCAACGGCCGCGCTCGTCATCTTTGCCATTGCCTTCAATACTTGGTTGTTTCCAGCACTGAAAGAGCGCCAGACAACAATTAATTCACTTCACGAAAAAAGTGTTGGGACGATCAACGATGGAGCACAAGCTGAAGTTGGTGGGCACTACAATTCAATTGGTAACGCATTTGTCCGTATCTCTGACCTCAACGCCATTTCATGGATGACAGTTCAGGCCATTGGTATTGCTGTTTTAGCATTTGGCATTTGGACCGCTGGCGGAACTCCTAAAACTACAACTGGCGAGGCCTATGCTCTGGTTGCTTACATTTGGCGCGTGTTGGACGGGGCATTTTCTGTCCCGGGCTATGCGCACCAATTTGCGCGCATTAGCGATATTTGGAAACGGATCGCCAATCAATAATCGCTTGGACCGATTTCGATCAGGCAGACCAACCCATCCCACCTGCAGCCAGTGGTGCCAAGACCATGATGGCAGCAACGATAAATGCAGCAATATCAAGCCCAGAAAAAATTACAATATCACGACTGTCACGAGTGCCCGGGCGGGCGTTATAGACGCTCGGGCTCGCGTTGCCGTCGTCATCATAAAGGACTGTTGGTGAAGTTTGAGAACGGATACGTGCGTCACGTTCTGCCGATGTTTCCAAGAGGGCCATTTTCTAATCTCCATTGTTGTCACTTTAAAATCAAAGCTCTCACTAGAAATGCAGAAAAGAAAATTTTGTTCCCGGGGCTATGACATTATATGACATTATCGGCGGTCGATGGCTGCCCGAATTTTTTGTGCCAGATCTTGCTGGGTATAGGGTTTACTTAAAAGGTTTACACCTGCATCAAGGCGTCCATTGTGGATGATGGCGTTGCGGGTGTATCCTGTGGTGAAGAGCACTGGCAAAGCAGGTGCTTCTTTGCAAATGATATCAGCGAGTTGCCGCCCATTGAGCAAGCCACCGAGAACAACGTCAGTGAACAAGAGATCCACATCTTGAGTTTTCTTGACGATGCGCAAAGCTTCTTCTGCACCTGACGCGGCGAGAACCCTGTAGCCTAAATCTTTGAGCACGCTCACGGCATAGTCGCGCACACCTTGATCATCTTCCACGACTAAAATGGTTTCGCCTTTTTTTGCGCGTGGGAGTTTAGCTAACTCAACTAAAGATTCTTTGGGGTGGCTTAGGATTGGTTTGTCTTCAATCAATCGCGGCAAATAGATTTTGACCGTGGTGCCAACACCAACTTCGCTGTAGATTCGCGTGTGGCCCCCAGATTGTTTGACAAACCCGTAGATCATCGCAAGTCCAAGACCAGTGCCTTTGCCTGGGGCTTTGGTCGTAAAGAATGGTTCGAAAACTTTTTCGATTTTTTCAGGCGCTATTCCAGAGCCTTGGTCTGTGACACTGAGCAAAACATATTGACCCGCTTTTAGATCGCCAAAGCGGGACGCGTAATTATCATCCAAATGAGCATTCGAAGTTTCAATGGTGAGCTTGCCACCATCCGGCATTGCGTCACGCGCGTTGACGACCAAATTGACCAATGCATTTTCAACTTGATTGGCATCGGCAAATGTTTGCCACAACCCAGCGGCCAGCACGGTTTCAACTTTGATACCTTCACCAACCAGATGCGTTAGCATTTGCGAGGTTTCTGACACCAAACTATTCAAAGCTAAAGATTTGGGTTGCAATGCTTGTTGACGCGAAAACGCTAAAAGCCTTTGGGTTAAACTGGCTGCGTTTTTGGCACCTTGCAGTGCATTAGCTACAGGTTGTTTTATTTTTGCAGCATCGTCAAATTTTTCCATGCGGCGCTGAACGGTATCAAGATTGCCCATAATGACGGTGAGCATGTTGTTGAAATCATGTGCAATACCCCCAGTCAATTGGCCGATGGTTTCAATTTTCTGCACTTGTCGGAGCGTCGTTTCAGTTTCCTGACGACGCAGCATTTCGGTTTCCAGACTTTGCGTGCGCTCTGCAACTTTGTTTTCAAGCTCGGCATTTGCCAACGTTAGAGCATTGCTGCGGCGATCAAGTTCGGCAGACGCTGCGGCAAGGTTGCGCGATACAATTTGGGCTTCTTTAAATGGCGCTACGAATTCCTCAACCGGCCTGCCTTGCCCTAAATTATGGGCACTTTGAGCGACTGAGGCTATGCCTTTGCTGATATGGCGTGCAATTGCAGCCGCCAACAAGAAACCCAACGCGGAAAGCAAAAGTGATGCTGCTAAAGTAGACCATAAGATGTTCTGGTACGGGCTTTGAAAATCCTTCTCAAGTTTGGCTACCCCAACATTCCAGCCATATTTTGTTGGCGCGTAGCCTGTCATACTCCAATCACCTTCTAGAACTTTATTGTCCGTCCAACCCATGGGCGCCGCTTCGATAGCTGCCCGCCAACCGTCGCTGGCAAGCGTGCCTAAACGCTTCTGAAAATCTGGTATTCGAGCTACGAATCTGCGGTTGTTATCTATGATGCCAACGATCTGGCCGTCGCTGAAATTGCTTTCAATTA
>JAYUOP010000222.1:0-19150 GCA_043760745.1 Hyphomicrobiales bacterium | reverse complement strand
TGCGCGCTGGCGATGTGATCGAATGCTTCCGCGTCGAAAAGATCCAGCGCAAGATGGAATAAAATCGGTGCGATTGTGGCACTGGTCGGTAGTAAAGTTGATTCTGATTCTTGTTGCGCTCTCAATTTCAGCTGAGTATTCGTTGGCTGAAGTCTGCGACAAAGAGGTTGATGAATACTGGGTCGTAAGTGATGGCCCTGTTTTAATCTCTTCGTATATGAAAGGTGCGACCATTCTTTTCGTATTCTTTACGGTGTCAACTTTTCTTATGTGTATTTTTAAGTTGCGCAGAATTGCAATTTTCAGTGCTGTCGGTTTGGTTTTGTGGAGTGTTCTGCTCATTTTTGACCCATCTCAATCTAATACTGTTGCTGTTAGTGCGTATCTGGAGGGTAGCTATTCCATTGCGAATGATCGGTTTGTTGCTTTTGGATTGTTGATCGCTGCGCTAGTTATTAGTGGAGCAATTGTTTTTCTTTTGCCAGCTAAAACACGGCTCAATCACTTGCTACGCGCAAAGGAGGAAACACAATGAGACCCTCAGCAGTTGGTCCATCACAACGGCAGCTTCGGGCGGGCGAACTTATTCGCCACGCTTTGGCAGATATTTTTGCGCGCGGCGATACTGGTGATCCGGCGCTCGAAAATATTGGTGCGAGTGTGGTTGAGGTGCAAATCTCGCCAGACCTGAAAATTGCGACGGCTTATATTCGGACCTTGGTTATGGGGCATGAACAAGAGTTGCTAAAAGCTGCCAACCAGAACCGCAAATTTATTCGTGGGCTTATTGCCAAGCGCATGACCATGAAATTCACGCCGGAAATTCGTTTTCGTGTCGATACGGCGCTGGACTACGCGAGCAAGATTGACGCACTTTTGCAAACCCCGCAGGTTGCGCAGGATCTGAACAAAGACGAATGATTAGTTCTGTCTGTTCAATTGCAGTCATCCCGGCGAAAGCCGGGACCCAGTTGGTCCGTTCAAATGCCAAATTTTTTAAATCTGCCAACGACTTCTGGGTCCCGGCTTTCGCCGGGATGACTGTTAATGACATGGTGCAAGGATGAAAAAACGTGGCGAGCCGGTTCATGGCTGGGTGGTGCTTGATAAGCCGATTGGTATGACGTCGACGCAGGCCGTTGGTAAAGTGCGCTGGGCGTTTAATGCGGAGAAGGCCGGGCATGGCGGCACATTGGATCCACTCGCTACTGGTTTGCTGCCAATTGCTCTCGGCGAAGCCACTAAGACAGTTCCATGGGCCATGGATGGGCGAAAAATCTATCAGTTTCATGTGCGCTGGGGGGCAGAGACTACGACAGATGATTTGGAGGGCGCGCAAACGCAAACCTCTGAAAAGCGACCTTCACAAATTAATATTGAGTCGATATTAAATCAATTCATTGGCGATATTAGTCAAGTTCCACCGCAGTTTTCGGCGATAAAAATTGATGGCGAACGAGCCTATGACCTTGCGCGGGCGGGAGAAACTGTCGAAATAGCATCGCGCACCGTGTCGATTGAAAACTTATCACTGGTTTCCTGTCCAGAGCCTGATTTGGCGATTTTCAAAGTGACCTGCGGCAAGGGTACTTACGTGCGGTCTTTGGCGCGGGATATGGGGCGTGTACTTGGTTGTTTTGGGCATGTGGTGGTGTTGCGGCGGGTGGCGGTTGGGCCATTTGATGAAAGCCATATGATTTCACTGGAAATGCTTGAGGAATTGCGCCATAAGCCGCTCGGCGATAATGCCAAACTCAAGGCTTTGCAGGCCATCGTGACCGTGCTGGACGGCATCCCGGTACAGGCCGTGATGGATTTGCAAGCCAACCGCTTAAGACAAGGCCAATCGGTTTTGCTTAGAGGTTCTGAAGTTCCCGTATCGTGCGATGCCGTTCTGATCATGTGTGGTGCTAAACCACTCGGGATTGGTATGATCGCACATGGGGAATTGAAGACCAAGCGGTTGTTTAATCTATAATGGAGATGACCGAATGACGATGACCCCAGAGCGCAAAGTAGCGCTTGTTAAAGACTTCGCCACAGCCGTTGGCGATACTGGTTCACCAGAAGTGCAAGTTGCAATTCTGACCGAACGCATCACTTATCTCACCGAGCATTTTAAGACCCACAAAAAGGATAACCATTCCCGCCGTGGTCTGTTGCGTATGGTGGCAAAGCGCCGTGGTCTGTTGGACTATTTGAAGTCCAAGGATGAAGGCCGTTATCAAACCCTGATCAAGCGTCTCGAAATCCGCCGTTAAGCGGGTCTCAAAATAACTGAGCAGGCGGATCACCGAGGTTCCGCCTGCGATCCCTTTTCGTGCAGTGTTGGCAATAGGGCCAAAACGTATGCCGTCCATAAGGGAGATCGCGCCAGCTGGTGAGCATAAGCGCGGGCAAAGGACGAAAGGAATGTTTAGATGTTTAATATCGATGTAGAAGAAATTGAATGGGGTGGTCGTACACTTCGCTTTGAAACCGGGCGCATTGCCCGTCAAGCCGATGGCGCTGTTTTGGTGACCTATGGCGAAACCACTGTATTGGCGACTGCAGTTGCCGCACGCGCTGAAAAGCCCGGAATTGACTTTTTCCCACTGACTGTGAATTACCAAGAAAAAACCTATGCTGCGGGCAAAATCCCCGGCGGTTATTTCAAGCGTGAAGGCCGTCCAACTGAAAAGGAAACTTTGGTTTCGCGGTTGATCGATCGTCCAATCCGCCCCTTGTTTCCGCATGGCTTCCGGGTTGAAACCCAAGTTGTGGCAACTGTTCTTTCCTATGATCTTGAAAACGATAGCGATATCGTGGCCCTGGTTGCAGCTTCTGCAGCACTCACCATTTCTGGCATCCCATTCATGGGTCCGGTTGGTGCAGCACGCGTTGCCATGATTGAAGGCGCATATGTTTTAAACCCAACCATTGAACAATCTAAAACCTCGACCCTCGACCTCGTTGTCGCTGGCACGGGCGATGCTGTTCTGATGGTTGAATCAGAAGCCAAGGAATTGTCCGAAGAGCAAATGCTCGGCGCTGTGATGTTTGGTCATGCTGGCTTCCAACCTGTGATCGACGCAATCATTCGTTTGGCTGAACGCTCAAGCCGCGCTGCACGTGATTTCACCGCTCCTGACGAAGAAAAACTTTTCAAGGCTGTGAAGAAGTCTTCCGATAAGGCGCTTCGTGCGGCTTATGCGATTGCCAAGAAAGAAGAACGCCAAGAAGCCGTTGCCAAGGCAAAAGACAAAGTCGTTGCCGCTATGGTTGATGCTGAAGATGCCAAGGCACCTTCCGCCCAGAAGGTTTCGGAAGCTTTCAAGAACCTCGAGAAAGATATCGTTCGCAACAACATTCTGGATACTGGCCTTCGTATTGATGGCCGCGATACCAAGACTGTCCGCGCGATTGTCGCTGAGGCTTCTGTGCTTCCACGTACTCATGGTTCAGCCCTGTTTACGCGTGGCGAAACGCAAGCTCTTGTGGTCACCACTTTGGGTACAGGCGAAGATGAGCAGTATCTCGATACGCTCGATGGTTTGTTGAAAGCCAAGTTCATGCTGCATTACAACTTCCCTCCCTACTCGGTTGGTGAAGTTGGCCGTATGGGCGCTACGGGCCGTCGCGAAATTGGTCACGGTAAATTGGCATGGCGGGCGATTAACCCGATGCTGCCACCGGCTGATGAATTCCCCTACACAATCCGGGTTGTGTCAGAAATCACTGAGTCGAATGGTTCGTCTTCAATGGCCTCCGTATGCGGTGCTTCCCTTGCCTTGATGGATGCTGGTGTGCCACTGCGCTCGCCAGTTGCTGGCATTGCTATGGGTTTGATCAAAGAAGGTGAGCGCTTTGCAGTTCTCTCCGATATCCTTGGTGATGAAGATCACTTGGGCGACATGGACTTTAAAGTTGCAGGGACCGCCAATGGCATTACCGCTCTTCAAATGGACATCAAGATCACCGGCATTACCGAAGAGATCATGAAGGTTGCTCTGTGGCAAGCCAAGGATGGTCGTTTGCATATCTTGGAAAAGATGTCAGACGCTCTTCAGAATGCCCGCCCAGGCTTGGGTGAGCATGCGCCACGCATTGAAGTGATCAAGGTACCCACCGACAAGATCCGTGAAATTATCGGAACTGGCGGCAAGGTTATTCGCGAAATCGTCGAAAAGACAGGCGCTAAGATCGACATTCAGGATGATGGCACAGTGAAGGTTGCGTCCTCTTCGGGTGCCGCCATTGAAGCGGCGATGAAATGGATTAAGTCCATTGTGTCGGAAGCAGAAGTAGGCATGATCTACGATGGTAAGGTTGTGAAGGTTGTCGATTTTGGCGCATTCGTAAACTTCTTCGGCGCAAAAGATGGCTTGGTTCACGTTTCTGAATTGGCGACGAAGCGCGTCAATAAGGTGAGTGACGTTGTGAGCGAAGGTGACGCGGTTAAAGTGAAGCTCTTGGGCTTTGACAACCGTGGCAAGGTTCGTCTGTCGATGAAGCAAGTTGATCAAGCAACCGGCGAAGATTTGTCAGCGAAACAAGCTGCCGAAGCCCCAGCTGCAGACGATAACGTATAATAATCCGTCTACGGATTAATATATAAAGCGCGCGGAGGAAACTTCGCGCGCTTTTCTATTTCAAGCTTGCGACATATTCTGCGATTGCCAAGATATCAGCTTCGGGGAGTTTTGAAAGATTGCTTTGAACTTTGCCCATTCCGCCGGAGGACATATCGCTATAGCCAAATTCTTCGCCGAAATGAAAGGCGGTGGCGAGGTCTTTGACATCCATATAGCGGCCACGGCCAATGAGATCGCGTAAGCTTGGTACTTTGCCGATGCCTTCGGGATGAGCGCCTCCGGCAAATTTTTGGGCGCTATTGCTGGTCATGAAAATGGTGCGCGGGGTGTGGCATTCATTGCAATGGCCGGGTCCGTTGACGAGATAAGAGCCACGATTCCAGCTGGCGGATCTTGTCGGGTCAGGAGCCCAAGGGGTGGTATCGAGACCGATGTGTTTCCAAAGGCCAAGACCACGTCGGATGACGAAGCTCACGGGAATGTCGGCAGGGCGATTGACGTTTTCGAAGGAAGTTAGACTTGCCAGATGGGCTTTAATATCAAGAATGTCTTCAACCTTCATGGCGGCATAAGAAGTGTAAGGAAATGCTGGAATATAATGTCGGCCATCTGGAGATATGCCGCGTTGCATGGCATTCACAAACTGGATATCAGTCCAGTTTCGAAGTTCTGATGAAATCAAGTTGGGAGGAAAGAGTGTGCCAATGGGAGTTTTGAGCGGCGTACCACCGATTGGCAAACCTGTTGCTTCCGATTTTGCTTCGGGGCCAGGCAAATGGCAGGAATAACAGCCACCGGCATTGTATAGCAATTTGCCATTCTCGAGATTAGCCGTGTGAGCGGGCAGGGAGCTCGCATGAATTGGTCGCGGCGCACACAGAAACCAACCAACAAGCAGCCCTGGCACTGCAAGCAGCGCCAGAGCTTTCAAGGTCTTCGCCCATTTCATTGGGATCGCTATTCTTTTGGCGCGCGGAATTTCTCATGGCAGCTAGCACACGATGCGCCAAGGGCTGGAAATGCTGCCTTAAAGCTTGCTTCATCGGTAGAGGCAGCAACGGCGGCCAGTGCTTCGCCGCTCGCTTTTCCTGCAGCAGCAGCACCTTGCGTGTCCGTCCAGAATTCTGCCTTCATGCGATGTTTTACGGTTGCAGTTTGGCTTTCTGCTGACCAGCCCCCAGCGGCAACGGCTGCCTGATAAGCGGCACCCATGGCATCGGTTGTGGCTTTCACCATGGCTGCATCATAAGGCGTTTCACCTTTCATGATTCCGGCCAGCGCACCAACTGACTTGCCATAGACTTTCATTTGGGCTTGGCGCGCTTCGACGGCTTCATTGGGGCCAGCGAGAGCAACGCCAAAGCTGAGGCTGAAAGCAAAAGCAGATATTGTTAAAAAACGTGCGAAACGAGGCATCATGGTGAACTCCTTGTTCTATAGGTTGGCGGGGATCGAAACTGTATCAAACACTGTTCTTATTCAGTTGGGAAGACAGAAATATCACTTCACATTTTTGTGATCGATTAACCATAGAAACCGACATCGCAATTTTGCCATACGGCAACCCTGATAAAATCCCGGATCACTGATGAATGGGGGGTGAACGCGTCCTTTTGGTTACGTTCAAACGATTTGGCTTAGGGGTTTCTTAGGTTCAATCGCGTAAACTACTTACCACAGGGAAAATGTAAAATGCGTATAACTTCAGAATCAAAGCTCACAAACCAAGCTGCATCAACGCGAAAACTAAGTCCTGAACTGAATGAGTTTATGCATCTGCTGGCAATGCTCGACTCTCAGTTTACCCAACAAAGTGGTTCGCAAACCCCACGCTAAGCTACCAATGTTAAACATTGGTTGGTGTTTGCTTGTGACGTTTAAGTGGTTACATGTGACGTAGATTTCGCACGTCGCGCAACTACTGACGCTGACATTTAAAGTCTAGCGCGCCAGCTTTCAACAATCGCAAAGAGCTCGAGAAGTTGGCCTTGATTGATATCAAGAATGCCTTGTTGCTTCACGTCATTGGTACGCTTAGCAAGTTCTACATTTTCAAAGTTTGTACTGAGGCCAATCAACGAGTGAGCCGCTTTATGGAGCAACTCAGGATCTTGGGCCTCGATTGCACTTCCAAGCACAAGAACACTATGGCGCATTTCTTCAGCTGCGGTATCCATAAGACGAAAGAAAATGCTGGATGGTATTGTTTCGCGCAACCCTTGCAGGATTGATCCCAGCTCCTGCGGGCGAACGACAACGCATTTTTCTTCAGTCGTGACATTAGGCGCACGCGAGGCTATCGCGCGGTTCATTGCGGAAATCAATTCGTTGCGATTGGCGGGCTTTGGCAATGCGCTATCAAATGCGTCGCGCCAAACTGTAAACTCAGTCGAATCAGCGAGAAATGCCGATAAAGCAAGAATTGGGGTTTTGGACTGGCGTTTGGCCTCTGAACGAATGCAGCGGGCGGCGGTTACGCCATCCATAACGGGCATTTCGATATCCAGTAGAATAAGATCGTAATCATTGATCTTTGCAAGTTGCAAAGCGAGTTCGCCATCTTCAACGGCATCAACGATGAACCCTAAGCGCTTCAGCATTGCGGTAGTGACAATGCGGGAAGATGTTGAATCTTCAGCATAAAGCACACGCCGCTTAGCGCCGGGCAATGCTCCCGCTTCACCGTCGGTTGAAACTTTATTATGGGCTAACGCACCAGACATATTGACCTTAAACCCCTGCTTGTTCTTGGAGTGGAGTTTAGAACGGCAATCCTTGTCGAAGTCTTTGCATCATTGTCATATTCACGCCCATGCTTAACAAAAGTTAAATTGGATTACTTCGTGCCAAACATGCGGTCGCCAGCGTCGCCGAGGCCCGGAACAATATAACCATGTTCATTGAGATGGCTGTCAATGGCTGCGGTGAATACGGGCACATCGGGGTGCTCAGCGTGGAAATGCATGATACCTTCGGGCGCTGAAAGCAAAGTGACCAAGCGGATTTCTTTTGCACCTTTTTCCTTTAAGCGCTTTACGGCGGCTGAAACAGAATTTCCGGTGGCAAGCATAGGGTCAACGACGATCGACATGCGGTCAGCAATATCAGTCGGAACCTTCATGTAGTATTCAATAGGCTGCAAAGTTTCAGGATCGCGATACAGGCCAATGTGTCCGATCCTAGCGGATGGAATGAGATCCAACATGCCTTCGAGCAAACCATTGCCGGCGCGAAGCACTGAAACAATGACCAGCTTCTTGCCTTCAATAATTGGGGCTTGCATTGGCGCCACGGGGGTTTCGATGGCCTTTGTCGTCATCGGCAAGCTGCGCGTGACTTCATAAGCCAGAAGCAAGCTAATTTCGCGCAAGAGTTGGCGAAATACAGCGGATGGTGTGTGCTTATCGCGCATGAGCGTGAGTTTATGCTGAACGAGGGGGTGGTTAACGACGGTGAGATTTGATGGACGGACAAATGGTTTCATCGGGAAAACTCCTCAGTTACCTTGCTATTGCTCCGTCTTAGGCTGTCAACTCAAGCATTTCCGAAAGAATTTACGGAACTGTCCACCCTTTTAATGCGTTAAAGCGTTTAGGACTTGAAATTCTGGTGATGAGCAGTTAGATATCGTAACATTAACAGTTACAGAAATGATTTTTGATATGACAACTCATCCTCCCATTCCCGCCGGAACGCGTATTGGCCATGTTCACCTCAAAGTTGCCAACCTTGACCGCGCCTTGAAATTCTACTGCGGTGTGCTCGGCTTTGAGTTGGTGCAGCATTATGGCGACCAGGCAGCGTTTATCTCGGCGGGTGGCTATCATCATCATATCGGTCTCAACACTTGGGAGAGCTTAGGGGGATCGCCGCCGCCGCCGGGATCAACTGGGCTTTATCACACAGCGATTTTGTACCCAACCAAGAATGATCTGGCTAACGCCTATAAGCGTGTGCTCGACGCCGGATTAAAACTGGATGGTGCGGCAGACCATGGTGTTTCACTGGCGCTATATTTACGCGATCCCGATCAAAACGGCATTGAGCTTTATTGGGATCGGGCTGAGGCCGAATGGCCGCGGGACGCTACGGGTAAATTGGAAATGTCCAATTCGCGAATTGATCTCAACGAACTACTCTCACACTCAACTCTTTAAGGAATTAAAATGACTAAAGTTCTCGTACTCTATTACTCCGCTTGGGGTCACATGGAAGCTATGGCTTATGCCGCTGCTGAAGGTGCCAAAGAAACTGGTGCAACGGTCGATGTGAAGCGCGTTGCCGAAACGGTTCCGGAAGATATTCAGAAGGCTTATCACTATAAAATGGATCAGAAAGCTCCTGTGGCTACGGTTGATGATCTTGCAAATTATGACGCGATTATTTTTGCCACTGGCACACGCTATGGCATGATGACCGGACAGATGAAAACTTTCCTCGATCAAACGGGTGGCCTGTGGATGAAGGGTGCATTGGTTGGCAAGGTTGGTTCAGTAATGACCTCATCGGCCACGCAACACGGCGGCCAAGAGTCGACGATCCTGTCGTTCCACACGGTGCTGTTGCATCATGGTTTTGTCATTGTCGGCTTGCCCTATTCCTATCAAGGCCAAATGGGTCATGATGAAATTCGTGGTGGTTCGCCTTATGGTGCAAGCACATTGACAGGTGGCGATGGTTCACGACAACCTTCGGCACAAGAATTGGAAGGTGCTAAGTTCCAAGGCGCGCATGTGGCCAAGATCGCTGCGAAGATGGCGGCGTAATAAAGTCAAAATCACAAATATTTTGGAAGGACCTCGGCTAGCAAGTCGAGGTCTTTTTTTTGCCCACAACTGATGCGGATGCAGCGGTTCAGAGGTGCAACACCCGGCATGCGGATGAAGATGCCGTGGGTGAGGAGGCCATCGACAATTGATTTTGCATGAGCACCGTTCCGGCCGCAATCGATGGTCACAAAATTGGTGAATGAGGAAATAGGTTTTAGGCTATTTGCGTTTGCGATGTCGGCAATGCGGATTCGGGCATTGGCGACTTCGGATTTAATATGAGCGA
The DNA here is from genome assembly GCA_043760745.1 of Hyphomicrobiales bacterium. Lineage (GTDB taxonomy): Bacteria > Pseudomonadota > Alphaproteobacteria > Rhizobiales > Aestuariivirgaceae > Aestuariivirga. Next base: position 9,521 of record JAYUOP010000222.1, on the reverse strand, counting down.
GCCAATTGTTATCTTGGATAGCGGCAATGGCGCCAGCCTGGCTAATGCGACTGATGCCGAAATGATTGCGGATTTTATCGAAGGCAGAAATGATGTCGGGATGGCCGATCGCATAACCGACACGGATTCCGGCGAGCCCATGGGCTTTGGAGAACGTGCGAAAGCGTAAGAGGTTTTTGCGGCCGGTATCAATCGCGGGCGCTGTGCCATCGGGGGCAAATTCAATGTAGGCTTCGTCGAGCAGAAGCATGGTTTCTAGAGGCGTGTTATCGATTAGATTTTGCACGGTGCGCGCGGGGTGGCAAGTTCCCATCGGGTTATCGGGATTTGCGAAATAAAGTAATTTTGCGCATGCGGTTTTGGCGAGCTGAAGAAGCGTTTCGGGATCTTCGTGATCTTCCACATAAGGCGTGGTCCATAATTTTCCGCCAAACCCCGCCACGTGGAAATTGAAGGTTGGGTAAGCGCCAAGCGAAGTTACAACGGCATCGCCGGGATCAATAAACAAACGCACGACGAGGCCGAGAAGACCATCAATGCCTTCGCCGCACGCTATGTTTTCGGGGCCAACACCAACCGACTTTGCGATGGCTACTTTTAAGTCATGATTTTCTGGGTCACCATAGGCCCAGCTTTCTGCCGCTGCTGCTTGCATCGCCGAGATCGCATTGGGGGACGGACCAAAGACGCTTTCATTCGCCCCAATTCGGGCGGCAATCTTTTCGCCGGAACGTCGCTCCAAAGCTTCAGGGCCAATGAAAGGGACGGATGAGGGCAGGGAAGCGATAATAGGTGTGAAGCGCATGATTGTTCAAATCTAGCGGAAATCCAGCGTTGCACAAGTTTTTGAGGTGCGCTCATCAAAAGCAGTTGTGAACGCGCTGTATTTGGACTATCCGCTGTGTCAAGATTTTCAAAACTTATGAGGAGACGCCCACATGGCCCGTATTACCCTTCGCCAATTGCTCGATCACGCCGCTGAAAATGATTATGGCGTTCCAGCGTTTAACATTAACAATATGGAACAGGCGCTGGCCATTATGACGGCGGCTGATAAGGCCGATGCGCCGGTTATTTTGCAAGCCTCGCGCGGTGCGCGGTCTTATGCCAATGACATTATGTTGAAACATATGATGGACGCGGTTACCGAAATTTATCCACATATCCCAGTGTGCGTGCATTTGGACCACGGCAATGAAGCGGGCACCTGCATGACCGCCATTCAATCCGGCTTCACATCTGTCATGATGGATGGCTCGCTCAAGGCCGATGGCAAGACGCCAGCCGATTGGGATTACAATGTTAACATCACGCGCGAAGTAACCCGGATGGCGCATTTGGGCGGCATCTCGGTTGAAGGTGAGCTTGGCGTTTTGGGTTCCTTAGAAACCGGCGAAGGCGAGAAGGAAGATGGCCATGGCTTCGACGGCAAACTCAGCCACGATCAATTGCTGACCAATCCGGATGAAGCAGTGAAGTTTGTCAAGGAAACCGACGTTGACGCTTTGGCGATTGCCATGGGCACAAGCCACGGCGCTTACAAATTTAGCCGCAAGCCCGATGGTGCTGTTTTGGCTATGAACGTCATCGAAGAAATTCATCGCTTACTGCCGAATACGCATTTGGTCATGCATGGTTCATCTTCCGTGCCAGAAGATTTGCAGGAAATTATCAATAAGTTTGGCGGCAAAATGAAGCCAACATGGGGTGTTCCGGTTTCGGAAATTCAGCGCGGCATCAAGCATGGTGTGCGCAAAATCAACATTGATACGGATAACCGCATGGCGCTCACGGGCGCTATCCGCAAAGTGTTCGCTGAGGATCCATCCGAATTTGATCCGCGCAAATATTTAAAGCCCGCCATGGAAGCCATGACCAAACTCTGCACCGCTCGCTTCAATGAATTCGGCACCGCAGGACAAGCGCATAAGATTAAGAAGTGTATTTCAGTAGCCGATATGGCGAAACGTTATGCCAAGGGTGAACTGGCCCAGAAATTTGCTTGAGGGCTTTAAAATGAAACATGAAAAGGCTCCCGGTTGGGGGCTTTTTTTATTTGGTTCCGCGCAGATCATCATTTCAATGCTTTAAGATCAGGATGAATTTCTGAATTCAACATCCCATGCCAAGGCTTGGCATTCTTTGAGAATGTAGTCGATTTCTTTGATCGGTTTGGCGCGGTGGCCGGGTGGGCGACCAGGGCGTAAGGGATGCGTGAATTTTGGTTTCGTCATCGCCTCGCGCTTGGCTTTCCAGCGGACCATGCGAATGGCTTGAGCGGGTAAATTTTCGAGAGCGTGTTTCAGTGCATCCAATCGACGGGAGATGTTGGCTTCGGGGTTTGAAGATTTTGGCGCTTTTGGCCAATACATTAAATCGAATGGATTATAGGGATTGCTGGTGGAGGTTTTGACCGTAATGAAGAGCGGGTTTTCGGGCGTGATGAAGCCGAAATCCTTTCGCGTATCAAACAGCTGAAATGACTTTCGGCCAGCACTTTTAGATTTAATGACAAGTCCCTTTGGCATCGGGCGCGATGGCATGTGTTTCACCACCAACCCATGCGCCGCAATCACAATCAACCGCCGCAGGGCTGATTCTGCAGGCCGTAACATGCGTTCAATTGTGAATCCGCTGACCACGCCCAGCACGGCAAAAATTTCGGCCACAATGCGGATGAGTGCGGTTCGGTTGGTTTCAATTGCGCGCGGCCAGTCCATGAGGCTGTGTTTTCCTTCTGCGATCCGCACTAGAACAAAATAGGAACATTGTCAAACGTTTTAACCTTGTGAAAACGACGCCCCCCCTCTCTTGTCATCGCCGGATTTATTCCGGTGAACCATGGCCGAAATAGTGACAGTGTTAAGCAATGGTTCCTCGGAACAAGTCCGAGGATGACAAGTTTTCCGAAAATAAAGGCAAGCGTTGGTCGTTTTGATAGCATTGAAACCTGCATCAAAAGATGCTATTTTTGATGCAGGAGAAAAATTATGCGCAGCACGTTTACAATTGATGATGAGCTCTTAGAAACGGCAATGGAATCTACTGGAATCAAAAATACGGCTGATGTGGTGCGCGAAGGGCTTACCGCACTCATTCAGCGCGAAGCCGGTCGCAGATTAGCGAAACTCGGAGGCAGCCAACCAGACCTTAAGGTCCCTCCACGCAGACGGCTACCCGCTGCATGATATTGGTGGACACATCTGTTTGGATTGACCACCTCAATAAATCTGATGCCCATATGGCCGAACTGCTCAATCGAGGTGCAGTTCTCATGCACTCTTATGTGTTAGGTGAGATCGCTCTCGGCAAGCTACGCAAACGTAACCTGCTGCTCAAGAGCCTGATGCGGTTGGAAACTGCAACGGTCGCCATTGAATCAGATGTCATTTCTGCCATTAGCGATCTCTCGCTCGACGGCACGGGGATTGGATATGTTGATGTCCATTTGCTGCTGTCCGCCAGATTGGATAATGTGAAATTCTGGACCCGCGACAAGCGGCTCGTTGTTCAGTCCGCGAGATTGGGAGTTCAATACGATGCAATTTAATGAGTGTGTCGCTTAGGAGGTGGGCATAGAATTAAGAAAGTTATCTCCGTCGTCGACATAGCCAAGCGTTATGCGAAAAGCGAGTTGGCGCAGAAATTTGCTTGAGGGTTGATTGAGTGAAGCGCAAGGCTCTAGATGGGAGCTTTTTTTTATAGTCGTGCTATTGATAGCGGCGCTTCTTGAATGCCGCCACGTCTTGTGCCGTGAGTTTGAACCATTCACCATTTGCGCGCTTATCAGCAAATCGGCGATGCCAATAGGCTTCGATCCCAGAGGGATCATCAGTACGAATTGAATGTTCGAGCGTTGAAGCGTCGGGTAGTGCAGTTCGAATTTGCTTCACTCGTTTTTCTAATTCGTCGCCGCGACCGATTTTGAAGAATGCACCAGACTTGATTAGATAAACAAACCCGTCTGATCGAGCGGGTCCCTGCGCCACTGAAGCAGTTGTGCTCATTGGAATAAGCGCAAGAACGTCACTGTAACCAGTATTTTTTCCAACCCAATCACGAAGTGCATCTGCTGTGCCTGAACCTATACCAAAATGAGTTGTTAGAGTTTTCGGATGTGGAAATTCTGGGTCAATTCTTCTGTATAACTGCTGTTCAGCGACTGTTGGAAACTTTTGATAATGCCTCAAAGCATCTGCAAGCTTTTGCAAGTATTTATTGCTATCTGCTTTTGCGTTAAACTGATTTGGTTTAAATCCAGATTCAGCGAGGGCGTCGCTCCAGCGAGCCCAATACACGCCGCGCCATTCATGTTCTTTGATCCCTGTCAGGCTCCCAAATACCTGTACGCCGGGAGCTTGCCCCTCATTGGCTTCTGCAATTCGTTTAATCTCTAAGAGAATCAGTTCGCGCATATCCAACAGTATCTTGCTCTGGGATTAAAAGAAAGCTGGACCCCCGCCTTCGCGAGGGTGACGGATTGGGGGTGGTATGAATGTCAGCCCCCCGTGGCAAGGTTTTCAGAACACTCAATTACGAAGCTGAGCAATCCAATAAATTAGATAACTCTGGGCGCTATTCTAACTGCTGCCGTTTCGAATAACTGTTCAACATAAACACAAGCCCTAACGCGGCTAGCATGATCACGGCGCATAGGCCGAAGGCGGTGGAGGTGGAGGATGTGGTTGCAATCCAGCCGAAGAGGAAGGGGGCGGCGATGCGAGGGGCACCTGCAATTGCCGAGATGAAGCTGATGCCAGCGGCGCGATTATGGGGGGTGAGAGTTGTTGCCATGTTGAAGAGGCAGGGACAGATAATGGCGAGGCCGAAACCCATTGCGGCGAAACTTATGGTGCTAGCAGCAAAACTTGTCGACAGGCCCAGACCTATTAATCCGGCTATGCTCACGGAAATTGAAACCAAGAGCAGTCGGATTTCACCAAACTGCGCGCGTAAGTAATCACCGGAAAACCGCATGATGGCGGTGCATAGACCAAAGAACGCAACGCCGATACCGGTGATTGCAGCAAGAGCAGGGGCTTGCTCATCAAGCAATTTTGCTGACCAAAACATGGCCGAGGTTTCAACGGAAATCGAAAGTCCCGTGATCAAGCCCATGACGATCAGCGGAAAGCGCGCGGCCTTGCTTACTGCGGCAAGGCCTTGATGCTCCACGATGCGGGCGCGGGCGGGCACGTAAGTGTAGGTCCAGCCCCAAGCTGCCGCAAAGCAAATTGCGACCAACAGCCACGTGAAGGTCAAGCCATAAAGCGTCGAAATCACGCTGGAGAGAATTCCAAATACGGCCATGCCGAGGGATGCTGCACCGTGGAAAGCGGTGAAAATTGGTTTCCCTAAATCTTGCTCAATGGCGCTGGCTTCGGCGTTCATAAAGACATCGCAAATCCCCAACAACAGGCTGAAGATAATGAGGCTCGCAACGAAAACTGGGGCTGACCCTGCGCTAAACAAGACAAGCGCACTTATCGTGATACAGGGGATGACGCTGAGCAAGACTTTGCGATTGGAAACGTGGTTTCCCAACTTACCGCAGAGCGCCATGGTGATGACGGTTGCGATGGTGGCGGCGGTGAGGCTGATGCCAAAATCATAGGTGCTGATTTCAGCATTGCGATTGATCAAAGGAATTGATCCCGCCCAACCGCCGACACTGGCGCCAAAGCCTGCAAAGACCAGCATGATGGCGGTGCGCGGGCCTTGGAAACGAGGTGAGGGAATCGGCATGATCAACACTTAAAGTGAAGGGTCATGCCGGGCAATGTTTAACAGACGTTAGACTGTGGCTGCCTGCCCTGCTTCTTTGGAATAGCAGAGGTCAAGAATGCGTTGGAGGTCGGCTGCTCTGCGGAAAGATGGATCGCCATTTTTGCCCGCAACAATTGCATCAATGAACTTGGTGTAATTGGTGGGCTCTGCTTCAAATTTGATCACATCGCGCCACGCTTGATTATGCACATCTTCGCCAGAGCAAACCCGCATCGTGGTGCGATCATGATCATTATCAAGTTCGAGTGCGCCTTTGGTGCCAAAGACATGGAGCTTCAAGGTATTGCCATAACCAGTCATGAAACGACTTGCATGGATCACACCTAACGCGCCATTTTCAAACTCCACCGACATGGTGGCGCTGTCATTGGCATCGAGGGGATATTCGCCAATCTTATCGCCGGATGCTTTGTGAAAGGTTTTGAGTTGGGCTTGCAAAGAAATTGGCATCATGCCGATGGCGTAAGTTGTGAAATCCAAGATATGGATACCAACGTCGCCGAGCACACCTTTCGAGCCGTGCTTTTCGGAAAGCCGCCACAGCCACATCGGTAGCTTGTCCCAAGCCCCCCAATGATTGCCTACCAGCCAAGATTGACGATAACTCGCTTCAACATGGCGCACGTCGCCAATCTCGCCTGAAGCAATCAATTGTTTCGCTTTTTGCAAAGCGGAAACGGCGCGATAGGTAAGGTTCACCATATTGATGACACCCGCTTTTTCAGCAGTGGTTGCCATTTCATTCGCCAATGCATAATTTTCAGCGAGTGGTTTTTCGCAGAGAACGTGTTTTTTTGCGGCGAGCAGTTTCATCGTGGTGGGGTGGTGAATGGGGTCAGGGGTAACGTTGGTGACTGCGTCAAAATTGCCCCAAGCAATTGCCTCATCCAGATTGCCAAATGCTTTTGGAATATTGTGATCGGCGCTGAATTTTTTAGCGCGTGCGAGGTCAACGTCGGCGCATGCCACCACCTCAACGCGAGGGTCTGCCTGAAAACCTTTCATTTGGGATGCAGCCATGGCGCCAGTGCCCAATACCAACAGTCTAATCTTCGCCGACATTATTTGAAACCTTCTTCGCCATCTTCATGCAACCGTGGACCTTTTACAGTCAAGGGCACTGGCGCTTTATCATGCGGCACATTGGGGGAGGGGTGAATGCCCTTCCAAGGCTTGGCTGGATTGTACGCCCAGCGCGTGGCGTTTTTGATGACCTGCAAAACCTGTTTGTTGTGATAGGTGGGGTAAGCTTCATGACCGGGGCGGAAGTAGAAAATTTTACCCGCACCGCGTTGATAAGTGACACCGGACCGGAAAACTTCGCCACCCTCAAACCATGAGATCATCACGGTCTCAAGTGGTTCAGGAATAGAGAAGGGTTCGCCATACATTTCTTCGTGTTCGATGAAAATTTGCTCGGGTAATCCGGCGGCAATTGGATGATTAGGATTGATAATCCAGACCCGCTCATTTTCGCCAGCTTCGCGCCATTTCAGCGAACATGGTGTTCCCATCAGGCGCTTGAAGATCTTAGAGTAATGGCCAGAGTGCAGAACGATCAACCCCATGCCTTCGTGAACGCGTTTTGCAACCCGTTCCACAATATGGTCCTTCACATCGCCATGCGCGCAATGACCCCACCACACGAGAACATCGGTTTTAGCAAGGCGCTTTTCCGAAAGGCCATGCTCCTCATCGTCGTCTAGCAGGGCCGTATCAACTTCAAATTCCTTGTCGCCCTTATAAGCATTTTTCAACGCCCCGTGCATGCCTTTGGGATAAATAGAGGCTACAAGTTTGTTAGTCTGTTCATGGCGGTGTTCATGCCAAATCAATGTGCGAATGGTCATTTGATATCCTGCGTTTGGTTAGTTGATACGGCGGTGGTCGGCGCCGAAGCGATGGACGTGAGCTGCAATGGGGTTGAGATTGATTTTATCACCTGGCTGATAGGTGGTCTTACCAGATTCGCGAACTGTCAACATGCCGCCATCATAAGTCACGTAGAGGAAGCTATCGGAGCCTAAGACTTCGGCATAATCAACAGTGCCAGAAACAGCGGCCCTGCTGGTTGAAACTACGAAATGCTCTGGCCGAACACCAATGGTTTTGGCCTTGAATTTCTCAGCATAAGTGCCGGTCAAGAAATTCATCTTTGGGGAGCCGATGAAGCCAGCCACGAAAATACTATCCGGCTTATCGTATAGCTCCATAGGGGTTCCTACTTGCTCAACGCGGCCTGCTTGCAAGACCACAATCCGGTCCGCCATGGTCATGGCTTCGACCTGATCATGGGTTACGTAAATCATTGTCGTGTTGGGTAGTGAGCGTTTGAGCTTGGCAATTTCCATGCGCATTTGCACACGAAGGGCGGCATCAAGATTGGATAATGGCTCATCAAAGAGAAATACTTTTGCGCCGCGCACAATGGCCCGGCCAATGGCCACGCGTTGGCGTTGACCGCCGGATAAGGCCTTGGGAAGCCGCGTCAAATAATTGGTGAGCTGTAGCATTTCGCCGACGGCTTCAACTTTGGTTTTGATTTCGGCGCGGCTAAGACCTTGGTTTTCCAGAGCAAAGCCGATGTTTTCGTAAACACTCATATGTGGATAGAGGGCATAGGATTGGAAGACCATGGCAATACCGCGCTTGGATGGCGGCACATCATTTACCACTTCATTGTCGATTTCAATGGTTCCGGCAGTGACTTGGTCAAGACCAGATATGGCCCGCAGCAGGGTTGATTTCCCGCAGCCGGATGGCCCAACAAAAACAATAAATTCACCGGATTTTATGTCGAGGCTCACATCTTTTAAAATATGAACAGCACCATATGATTTATTCAGTGTACTGATCTTAATATTGGCCATGTCAGCCTCCTTTCACGGAGCCTGCAAGCAGGCCGCGCACGAAATAACGTTGCAATGAGAAGAACACAGTGAGGGGAACCACAATGGTGATGAAGGCGGAAGCGGTGAGTATTTCCCAATTGCCGCCACGAGAGCCTAAGAGGCCGTTGAGCTTGCCTGTGAGCACGAGTTGATCTTCGCCAGAACCCAAAAACACAATGGCCACGAGCAAATCATTCCAGACCCATAGGAATTGGAAAATGGCAAACGATGCAAGTGCTGGGAACGACAGAGGCAGTACGATGCGGCGGAAGATTTTGAAATCATTTGCGCCGTCAATTTGGGCGGACTCGATGAGGTCTTTGGGCAATCCTGCAATATAACTGCGCAAAAGATAGATGGCGAAGGGTAATCCAAAACCGGTGTGGGCAAGCCAAATACCGAGATAGGATTTTGCAGTCACGTCAAAGGTCTGTCCGATGGTGTTGTACATGCGTAAAAGTGGGATCAGCGACATTTGCAGCGGCACTACAAGGAGGCCAACGACCACCGCAATCAAGAACCCACGCGCCGGGATTTTCATCCATGCAAGGGCGTAAGCAGCGAAGGCCGCAATGAGGATTGGGATAATTGTTGCAGGGATGGTCACGGTCAATGAATTGACAAATGAACGACCAATCCCTTCAGAAAACAAAACAGTATTATAGTTTTCCAAAGTGAAGCGCGGAGGCACGGCGGCCACATAAAACAACCGCGCACCTGTCTCATTGATGAAAGCTGTGGGACTGGTTAGCGTATAATTACCGTCCGCTTGGACAGTCAGTTCTTGACCGCCATCAAGAGGGGCTGTGGTGCCGGCAGCAAATGCTGCTGGTTTGTTGACGT
>JAYUOP010000221.1:0-6892 GCA_043760745.1 Hyphomicrobiales bacterium | reverse complement strand
GCGCTATAAAAACGCAAGACACATTTTGCAAGTCCAACCCAATCTCGTCTCGCCGTAAGTCCAAACTGCGATGTGGATCAGTCAAGGCTTCACAGAGGAGTTTTAAACCGGGATAGCCAACGCCTTCCAAGAATCGGCAGCTTTCAGCAGACGATCGGGCAATATCAAAATCAACGCCCAACTTGATAAGGGCGCTTAAAGCTATATTTTCAATTTCAACGGGAGTTTTCTGCATGACAAAAGGCAATCTAAATCAGCATCGTTGCAATGAAAAGAACAGTTTCTACGGCTAGCGCCAAAGCTCGGAACCTCTTAGAGCCAGTCTTGACAAAACCGTTGCTACGTTGTCACAATATCGTCATACTACGTTGAAAATAATACAGCAATCGGGGGTAACCCGCGCAAAAATATGTCAAACCGGGGAGCATTTCGCCCCCTTTACTTGGAGGACGACAAGCATGACGAAACTAACTTCTACGCAGGAAACCCTGCTCGCCGCGACAATCTCGCGCCGCTCATTGATGAAAGCCAGCGTTGCCTTGGGCGCCGTTGGTCTTGCAAGCCCAATGCTGGTAAAGAACGCCTTCTCATCTTCAGGCGAATTGAACTTTATCGGCTGGGCTGGTTACACAGCATTTGCTGAAAAAGTTTTCCCAGCATTCACTGCTGGCACTGGCATTAAAGTCAACTTCATCGAACAACCAGACAATGATGGCATCTTTGCTGCAGCAAAAGTTGCCTCAACTGCTGGTGGCGTCGATATGATTGAACCAACAATCGATACAGTTGGTCAATATGCTACAAACGGTTTGGTAGCCGCTTGGGATGAAGCAAAGCTCGGCATGGGCAACTATTTGCCAGGCCTCGCTGATGGTGCTGCCGGTGAGCGTTCGCGCAAAGAAGGTAAACTCCTTTATGTTCCATCAAACTGGGGCACAGAAGCTTTGGTTTACAACAAAGAAAAAGCTGTTCTCGGTGATAAACCAAGTCTCGCTGCTTTGTTCGATCCTGCAAACAAAGTCGTTGTGCGTCCACGTTCAGCAATCACAGCAATGGGCCGTTGGCTTGAAATTCAAGGCAAATTGCCACGCCCTTGGTTGGATGGTTACACCGATATGGCCGCAATGACCCAACTCTGGGATATTGCTTTGGCTGAATGCGTCAAGGCAAAAGCCAACGTAGTTCAATTCTGGGCTGGTGAAAACGATGCCAACGCCGGATTTGTTGCTAACGGTGCGACCGTTGGTTTGTGCTGGGATTCGACGGGCTACAATCTGCGCAATGATGGTTATGGCTATGCTGCACCAACCGAAGGCGCATTTGCTTGGCATCAAGGTTTTGCATTGATGAAGAACGCTGTGAACGTTGATCAAGCTCACGAACTTGCAAAGTGGGTATCTTCGCCTGAAGGTGCAGCAGCTTGGGCTAGCGCCTTCTCTGCGAACGCAGTTGGTAAGGGTGCAGCTGAAAAGATGGATCCAGCCGTTTCGGCTTACTACAACTCAGCCTTTGATGATGCCAAATTGGCAGCACTCTGGTGGTGGCCAGACCAATCAGCAGAATTCGTTGCCAAGCGCGGCGAATACTCTGACAAGTACAAAGCCTCCTAATACGGTTCCAAAACAATGTACACCGGGTCCGAAAGGATCCGGTGTATTGCTATATATAATTGACCACCAGAGAGAAGATCAAAAATATGAGCGCTGGTATTGACCTTGAAAATGTCTGCTGTGACTTCGGCAAATTTCGGGCCGTTGACCATGTCAATGTAAACATTAAGCCCGGTGAATTCTTTTCTTTTCTTGGTCCATCGGGTTGCGGCAAAACCACAATTCTGCGGATGATTTCTGGGTTTATTGAACCTACCAAGGGTGTTGTCCGTATTGGCGGCAAAGACATGCAAGGTCAGCGCCCAAACCAGCGTCCCACGGCTTTGATTTTTCAAAATCTCGCACTGTTTCCGTTGATGCCGATTTGGGAAAATATTGCCTTCGGTCTGGAAGTGCGCGGCGTGGATAAGGCCAAGCGCAGGGCGCGCGCCGAGGAACTTTTGGCGCTTGTCGATCTTCATGACTCTGCCGACAAAATGGTAAGCCAACTTTCCGGTGGCCAAAAACAGCGCGTGGCCATTGCCCGCGCGTTGGCTGTGGAACCGTCAGTGATGCTACTTGATGAGCCACTTTCAGCACTCGACTTGAAGCTCCGCCAACACATGCGCGCTGAACTTCGCGCCATTCAAAAGCGCACCGGCGTTACGTTTATTTACATCACCCATGATCAAGGCGAAGCGCTTGCTATGTCTGACCGGGTAGGCGTGATGAGCCAAGGTAAATTGCAGCAGGTCGCTAACCCGAAGGATATCTACAACAATCCGGTGAACGGTTTTGTGGCTTCCTTTGTTGGTGAAAACAACATTCTGGTTGGGGATGTCAAAAAAACCAGTAACGGCCTCGCGAATTTTGAAACAGCGATCGGCACTTTTAATGCCAGATTGATTCCGGGCGCCAAAGGCCAGGCGGTAAAGCTTTACATCCGCCCTGAACACATGATTTTGCAGGCTAAAGCCGGCAAAGAAAATTCAGTTCCTGTTACTGTTTCAGACGTTTCGTTCGAGGGTAATTTTATCGCTGTGCAGGCAAAAGCTGAGAATGGCACAACTCTCGTTGCCGAACTACGCAATGATGGTTCAGCCACGGTTCCAGACACTGGCGCTAAAATGCATATGATATTTGCGGCAGAGCGCTCTTCGCTGTTGCCCGATACGTCGATAGCAGGGGCATGAGGCCATGCAACAATTGTTACGTCGTTATGGCACTACACTCACCTGCATCTGCATCGGCCTGACATTCTTCTGGTTAGCAATCTTAGTCATATTTCCAAACTTCACCATGCTCGAGAGTTCATTCCGACCTTACCTCGCCAAAGTTGATGAGGGCGGCCCGCTTGATGTCTATTCATTTGGCAATTATTTGAAGGTGCTCGGCAACGAAGTGGATTTCAATGTTTTTGGCTTTGTTTTTCAAGTTCCGGTCCGGTTAAAAGTATTCTTTTTAACCATTGTTTATTCGGCGCTGGTGACTGTAGTGACTTTTGTTATGGCGTATCCATTGGCTTACTACATGGCCAAAATCGTTTCGCCGAAATCTTTGCCAACGCTATTTTTGCTTTTATTCGTGCCGCTGTGGGTATCAGAGATTTTGCGCTCATTTGCGTGGTGGATCATTCTTGCCTTCAAAGGCCCGCTTAACGCAATATTGATGTCATTGGGACTGATTAGCGAAGAGGTGCGTTGGATTGCGGGCTTCAGCCCCGTGGTCATTGGCCTCGTCTACACCTATGTTTTATTCATGGTGTTCCCGCTCTACAATTCGATGCAGTCACTCGATTCAAATCAGATTGAAGCCGCTGAAGATTTGGGCTCACCATGGTGGCGTACGCATTGGCGGGTAATCCTGCCGCATGCCAAGCCCGGCATCGCTTCTGGTGCCGTTATGGTTTTCATGCTTTCAGCGGGTTCTTTGCTAGTGCCATCTCTGCTCGGCTCTACCACATCTGGCTGGTTCACGCAGACCATCCAAGGCATCATGTTGGACAGCCAAGACTGGAATGCGGGTGCAGCATTTGCATTTATGTTGTTGCTGGTGTGCACATTGTTTGTCAGCCTTGCGATGCGCGTCTTTGGCGTCAAACTTTCTGATATTGCGAAGTAAGGCGATGCTATGAACAAAAATCGCAATTTCCTGTTTCACCTCTACATGATTTTGTTTTTGGCCTACCTTCTCATTCCGTTGTTGGTTATGGGGGGGGCTGCTTTTAACGCAAGTAAGCTACCGACCATTTACCCATGGAAAGGCTGGACCGACCAATGGTTCATTGAGCTGTGGAATGATAAGCGTATTTGGGGCGCGTTTCGCAATACCATTTTGGTAGCACTTGCGGTTGCCGCAATTGCCGTTCCCGTCGGCACGGCGGCTGCAATTCTGATCAATTCAATTTCCGGCCGCGCGCGCTCAATTCTCTATGGTATGATGGTAGCACCAATCCTCATTCCCGGTGTTGTGATCGGTATTTCTACGCTGTTGTTTTGGAATCATCTTTCCGTGGGTTCGGGCTTGCACCTCTCGGTGCTCGGACAAGTGAGCTACATTGCATCATTCGTCATGCTGCTTGTTCTCGCCAGACTGCAAAGTTTTGACCCAAGCTTGGAAGAAGCTGCACTTGATCTCGGAGCAACGCATGCGCAGGTTATGCGCCGCATTTTGTTGCCCCATCTTTATCCAGCTTTGGGGGCAGGGGCGGCAATTTCGTTCTTCCAATCGATTGAGAATTTTAACGTCACCTTGTTCACGCGCGGTGGCGCTGACACGCTCACTGTTTACGTGTTCTCCAAAGTGCGTTCCGGTATCACGCCGACCATTAATGCATTAGCACTCTTGCTTATTCTGTTCACCTTGGGGGCTGCCATTTGGTATGAGTTTCGCCGCCGCCGTAATGAAAGCATCCAACTCGCCCGCGAAGCGGAAGGTAGACGGGCAGAAGAGGCCCATCTTTAGTACCAAGTTCCGCGCTCTGCATCATCTGACATTACCGCAGCGGTGCGATTGAGAAATGCATCGCTGTGAACTGTAATCTGTGCGCCCTCAATATACACAACGCCATACATCGGCGGCTCATCGCTATAGACCGTAGAAACTGCGCCGCCGACTAAAGGCAATTGATGCGCAAGACTAGGTAGCGCCGAATAAGAAATACCGCGCCATTGTCCGCTGATCATGCGGTGCGCATGCCCAAAGAATATGTGCCGCACGTTATGTCCTTGCAAGATATCACCAAACTCTTCGCCGTCGTCAAGAGGGATAAGATCCATAAACGGGTGATGAATTTTGAACGGTGGATGATGCATAAAGATGTAAACTGGTGCGCCTTTGGCGGCGATCAAATGCTCTTTCAACCAGTCCCGGCGCGCGCCATCAAGTAGGCCGGCTGATGATAGTCCACCTTTCAATGTATCGAGACATAAAAAATGATGTGGCCCACGAACAAAACTTTGTTGGACAAATCCATTCGCATTGGGTTGTCCAAACACTTTAAAGTAATTGGACCTATCATCATGATTGCCGATCAGCAAAAAAGTGTGAATTGGAAATTGAGTTATTTCTTGCTTTAGCATCTCATAACCTGCGACATCGCCGCGTTCAGCTAAATCTCCCGTGATGACACAAAATTCAGCATCCCTGTGATGCCGAACAATATCCGTCAAAGCAGCCCGCAATCGCTCAATGGGCGAAATGCCCCACAATAATTCATCCGCAGGAACCAAATGCAAATCAGTGAGATGAATGAATTTCATATTTCAATCTTCGCTTCCTTCCGCAATCGCGATCCCCGCAATAATCCCGCCGCATCTACGATCGGATAACCCGCCGACACAACATGGCTATTGATCCGGTGTAAGTCGCGTACCATGTCTACGAAAATGGCACTCCGCCGAAGTTCCGTACGTTGAACTTTTGTGCCACTGGTAAAATGAGAGTCCAGAACGCTGTTTTCCAATTTGCGAAATGCGTCTTTTTGCGCGATTAACCGCTTGGCACCTTCAACATCTCGCGAACTCAAAACTGCTGTCGCCAAACGAATATTCTCTCGTACAATTAAGCACAGTTCATCAAAGGCGATTTGCTCATCTGGAGTGAATGAAATGTCTTCCTTAGTTTTAGTTTTTATCCGTTCAGCCAAATTTAGCTGAATAATATCACCTGCGTGCTCCAGATTACTGACATAGAGAGTAATCTCAAGCGCGCGCCGTGCCTCTGCTCCGGGCAGTTGAACTTGACTAAGATCAACCAGATAGGATTGAATTGCTGATTGAAAGTTATTCAAGCGTTCATCGAGTGCTTTCAGAAGTTTAAGTGTTTCTGTACTGTTTTGTTGCAGAGCCATTAACGCCACATCTAACATGCGGCTCAATATTTCACTCATCCGCACAGTCTCGGTTGTCGCGTGTGAAAGCGCTACGGCTGGTGTTTCCAAGGATTTCAAATCCAAATACTTTGGCGCTGAGACTTGCAATTCATCAAGCTGTGCATCCGGCATAAGCCATTTTGTTAACCGCACAACGAGCGTAGTAACAGGCAAAAACAATAGCCCAACAACAAGATTGAAAATGATATGAAAGCCAAGGGCTGTCGTCATTGCGTTCAACGATGAGAGCTGAAAAAGAGCCGATATCCGTGGCAATAATATCAATCCCAGTATTGCCACCAAACCTCGGCAAATCAAATTCGCGACAGGCAAACGGCGACCCGCTACGGGAAGAGAAAACGTGGCCGAGACCGCAGGAAAACTCCCGCCAAAATTTAATCCCAAAATCAAACCCAAAGCACCAGTCAATTCCAAACTGCCATTCGCCAGAAATGATGCGATCAACAAAATCACAGCAAGGGTAGAATGAAATCCCCAAGCCATAACGGCTCCAACAATAAAGGAAAGAACAGCCTCTTTTCCAACCGCAGTTAGCACATCATGAAAAAGTGTGGCTTCGCGCAGTGGCACTGTTGCCGATGAGATCAGTTTCAACGCCATCAACATAAGTCCAAGGCCAATTAAAATTCGCCCAACATTATGCGGTCGAAATTCACGCGAAACTGAAAAAGTAATGTAGCCGATAAAGATGAGAATGGGGGAGGCCCAAAGCGCAAATGAGCTCCCCGATGCAAAAGCTGCTGACACTATTGCAGAGCCCAAATCTGCCCCCAACAAAACAGCTAGTCCCAGTGCTCCGCCAATAGCGCCACTAGCCGCTAACCCTGCCATGATTATTGCCATCGCCGTTCCGCTGCCCAAAACGGCGGTGGCCGTTACGCCAACAAAAAACGCAGATACCCGCGACCCT
>JAYUOP010000220.1:0-6915 GCA_043760745.1 Hyphomicrobiales bacterium | reverse complement strand
TGCGCTGATCTCGCCTGCGCTCACCACCACCATATCAAGAGATTGGGCCATTTCAAAAAGGCTACCTAGTCCACATTTATCGATCAGAGTTCGTTTGGTTTCGGCACTGTCGACAATGAGTGGGGCGGGAAACAAATATGATTTGGCATTCAGTGCATTCGCCAATCGCCATGAAAATTCAATCGGGTTGGATAATTGCGTGTCAACGGATCCGCCCAACAAAGACATAACTTTGACGTTTGCGCTTTTCGAAGGATGAAAACTCGCAAGGGACGCGGTGAGCGTTCGCCCCCAACCAACACCAATCGTCATGTTATCACAAATGGTTTTAGATAAAAATTTTCCGAGCGCTAATCCAACCAACTTACTTGCTTGCTCAATGCCACCTTCGGCTGGAACGACGATGACTTCTTTAATGGAAAATCTTTGTTCAATGTTGACTGCGAGTTCGATGAGTTCGGTTATACCTTCCTCGATCCATACACGAACCTCGCCACGCTTTTTTGCTTCTTCAAGCAATTTTATGACGGTGCTTCGTCCAATCCCCAATCGATCTGCGACTTCATTTTGCGTGAGATTCTGACCGTGATAGAGCCAAGCTGCGCGCAATCTGAGCGAAGTATCGTCTGAGAGTGCGGTTGGTTTCTCACGCAAAGGTTTAACCACCGGTTTTCGCCTCCACTAAGGTACTCAAAAAACGAGTGAGGTGTGCGTTTATAGCTTTTGGATTTTCGATATGTGGGAGATGCGCTACATTTTCAATCAGATGAAGCTCTCCGCCAAATCGATTGCATTGCGAAGGGTTAATCAGATTGATGATGTCCTCTGCGCCCCAGATAACCATGCGCGGAATATCAGATTCACGGATTTTCTGTATCGCTGCGTTTAGTATTTCTTGGTGTTGATTGAGTTCATTTGCAACCAAACGCAAGGCTTGGCGTGAATTGGTTTCCCCAAGTTGAAGCAAGACACGCTCGGCGACCTGTTTCCCGATAATTTTTGGATTAACGACGAGCTTTTGCAGCAGCGCAAGGGTTGCATCATTATCTTGAAGTTCTGGAAACGCCTTTAAGAATTTCTCATCCACGCCTTGGCCAAGGCCTACAGGTGCGATCAACGACAATGAAGCAATAATATCGGGACGGGTACTTGCGAGCCGTAAAGCAATAGCGCCGCCTAAGGAGTGACCTATGATGTGCACATTTTTAATACTACGTGCGTCAAGAGCATTTTCAATCATTTGCGATAGTGCGAAGATCGAACCATCTTTAATATCGGTTCCAGACTCGCCATGCCCCGGCAGATCAAGCGTGTGAACCTTGAGAAAACGCTGCAAGGCAAGCGTATTGCCTAACCAAGACAGGCGGTCAGATCCGAAACCATGAATAAATAGACAGTCCGCACCAGCACCAATTGGTGTTCCGAAAGCAATTTCATTTATGGGGGCATTTCCTGGCATGGGTTTAGCTGGAAATAATCGCTAGCGTTGCGCCAACACCAGCCAGCTCGTCCGCTTCAATAAGAATTTGCGTGAGCTTGCCAGAGACTGGGGCTTCAATTTCAATTGAAACTTTAGGTGTGGTGACGCTCAACAATGTTTCTCCAACGATCACGTCATCGCCAATTGATTTCATCCACCCGTCGATCTGCGCTTCTTCTATCTCATTGCCAAGTTGTGGCATTATTACTGGCGTATCCATTGATTAAATCCTTCTAATTTCAGAGCCCAAGTCGTGCGAGTTTGAGATCATCCCAATTTCTAATGCCGCGAGTAGGGGCATTCTTTTCAGGAAACATTTCACCCATGACAACTTGAATAATATCTTCAGCCTGCGGAAAGTAAGTTGATTCCATATCGGCTCCAGGCACAATCCAATTTGGAGCACCAACAACGCGCGGTGGATACTTCAGGCTGGAAAAAGCAAAGCGAGTCACGTTGGTGGCAATCGTCATGGCAAAACTACCACGTTCGGAAGCCTCAGAAACCAAAACCAACCTTCCGGTTTTCCGAACTGAACTGAGCAAGAGATCATAATTGAATGGAACGAGACAACGTGCATCTATTATTTCTGCTGAAATGCTATGGGAATTCATCAGCTCATCCGCGGCAGATAATGCGGGATATAATGACGGGCCAATTGTCAGAATGGTAACGTCCGATCCGGCGCGCTTTACGTCTGGTTCGCCCATGGCAATACGATAGTATTCGGTTGGAACGCCATTTGGCTTAAAGGTTTCAACACTGTCGTAAAGTCTCTGACTTTCAAAGAAGACCACGGGATCATTACTCGACAAAGCAGAGGCCATTAATCCTTTCGCGTCATAAGGGGTTGCTGGATAAACCACTTTTAGTCCCGGAATATGGGCGACAAGGGATGTCCAATCTTGCGAGTGTTGAGCGCCGTATTTACTGCCAACTGAACAGCGCAGCACCACTGGAACCTTGAGTATGCCAGCCGACATCGAATGCCATTTTGCCATTTGATTAAATATTTCATCGCCAGAACGGCCGATGAAATCGCCATACATTAATTCGATGAGAGCGCGTCCACCTTCCAATGCAAGTCCAACAGCTGTTGCGACAATGGCCGCCTCTGAAATCGGTGAATTGAACAAGCGCTCGTAAGGCAACACATCAGACAAACCACGATAAACACCGAACGCGCCACCCCATTCACGGCACTCTTCACCATAGGCAATGAGGCTCTCATCATGAACCATATGATGCAAAATGGATTCGAATAAACCGTCACGCATTGTAATTGCCCGCATGGGCGAAAGTTTGTTGCCGCCGATGTCTTTACCGAAACGAGATTTTTTCGCATCTTGACGGATACGCGACGACGTTTCGAGAGGAGCAAGTAGTCGGGCCTCGCCGGATGGTATGGCAATTTCGGTGTGGGAAAACATCAGCCGCCCGATTAAAGTAGGATCGCTCGCAACATTGACTGCAGGCGCAATTTCAGGATTGACTGCGGCTCTTGTAATAGCGCCAATGGTGCGCACGACTTTATCGCGCATCAATTCGATTGTACTCGTATCGACAATACCTTCTGCAATCAGGTTTGCAGAAAATTTTGCAATGGGATCGTGTTTTTCCCAAGCGGCCAACTCTTCCTTGGTGCGGTAGGCGTTAGCGTCCGTTGTCGAATGCCCGGAAACGCGGTAGCATTCCACATCCAGAAGTGCTGGTCCTTTACCGTCAAGAAGAAGTACACGTTTTCGCGCCACTGCGTCCGCTACAGCAAGCGGGTTGGTGCCATCCACTGTCTCGGCATGCATCGCTTTTGGGTTAATCGCAGCGCCGATACGCGATAGTCGGTCCCAGCCCATCGTCTCGCCAATAGTTTGTCCGCCCATGGCATAAAAATTATTGTTAAAGAAAAACAAAATCGGAAGACCGCCCTTTTGCGCGTCAGTCCACAGCGTCTCATATTGTGCCATAGCAGCAAAATTCATGGCTTCAAAAACCGGCCCAGTGCCAGTGGAACCATCACCACTGTTTGCAACCGAAATGCTCTTGCTTTGGGTCAGTTTTTTCCGGAGAGCAGCCCCGGTTGCAATGCCGCCAGATGCACCAACAATGGCATTGTTTGGATAGGCTCCGAAGGGCGTAAAGAAGGCATGCATTGATCCGCCCATGCCACCGTTAAAGCCGTTTGACTTCATAAATATTTCGGCAAGCAATCCAAACAACAAGAAATGCTCGGCGCGTTCCTGGCTGTTATTGGTCGGTAAATGCTGATCAACGGTGCTTAACAATGCGCCGTCTTGCCAGGTGCTCATGATGTCTGAGACTGTGATTGCTTCCAATTGGGCAACGGCCGAGAGCCCTTTGGCAATGAACTCGCCATGACTGCGGTGACTGCCAAAAATATGATCCTCAGGTTGGAGTGAAAGTGCAGCACCGACAGCTGCTGCTTCTTGGCCGATTGAAAGATGAGCCGGTCCCTTATAGTTGTAAGGAATATCCTGATAGCTTCCCTTGGACTTGAAGGAAGCTAGCATGGTTTCAAATTCCCGAATAACCATCATGTGGCGTAATACCTCGATCAATACTTGATCGCCACGACGGCCGCGCTCTTGTGCAATTGTACCGTTGTAACTGTGCAACGCAATTTGTGGGAAAGCCAAAACACCCGGTTTTTGCATGAGTTCGGGATCAACAGGGATGGTTTTTGGCATTGAAAATCCTTGACTGTCAGGGCTCTAAAAATAGGGCGAATTAAACATTTGTGTAATCTATTACGCAAATGTTTGTAAGTGTAAAGTGGCATTTTTTGAGGTTGTTCAAATCCTCAGGCTCGGACCTTAGTCGTAATCTTCGTATTAAGAGAACGCGTCTATAACGGGAGAAATAAGTTTGCGAATATCACTGAGCAACTTTTTGGTGGTCATTTTTTCATCTTTAACGAAGCCGATGAACATCATGTTGGTGTTGTTGAAGATAAGTTCGCCCAGCGCTTTGGCGTTTACGTTTTCTGCACAGAGTTCCATTTTCTGAAGCTTCTTAATAAGTCGAGAAGTTTGGCGCGCTAACGCAATATCAAGGGCTGCATAATGCAAGCCAAATGGACTGGACGGTTGTTGAATGGCAATCGCCATGGCTTGCCGCCACATTTCTTTACTCAAGTAATGCAAAGAGTGTTCGATGTAATTGGATATCAGCGCCTCAATTGCCTTGTTCGCATTAGCTGGTGGCTTTGCGACTACTGCTTCCCCAGATGCAAGAACGTCTCCCACCTCCATGGCTACGATTGCCATGAGCAGATCGCCTTTATTTTCATAATAATTATAGATTGTGCCGATTGATAATTCAGCCAAATCAGCGATATGTTCCATTTTTACGGCGTCATAACCGCTTTCACGGAAAAGCGTGGCTGCGGCATCAAGAATGCGCGCATGGCGATCAATTTTTTGTTTGGCGCGAAGACCTGTCATGAATACATCGTGTCACATTTTATGAATTGACTCAATTTTATAATTGGTTCATTTTTCTTGTAAATTGGGAGATGACAACATGAAAATCAACACGATTAATAAATTCGCTGCAGTTTCTGTTATTGCTTTGGCCGCATTGTTAGGACCAGCCCAAGCGGCGGATCTTAATGCCCTCATTTGGTGTGATCATTCTGATCCAAATCTTCTAAAACCATTCGAAGACGCGAACGGTATTAAAGTGAACGTTAAAGAATTTGAAGGTACGGGCGCTGGTTTTGCTATCGTTGAGCAATCGCAACCCGGCGACTGGGATGTTATGGTCATCGATTCAATTGATGTGCCACGCGGAGTGGTCAAGGGACTTTTTGATGCCTTGCCAGAAGACCAGTTGCCTGTTGGCGATGTTTTCCCGGAAGTTGCTCTCGACAACAAAACTAAAGTGGATGGTGTGCGTTATGCGATCACCGAAAAATTTGGCTACAACACCATTAGCTACAATAAAGCGAAGGTGGATGTAAATGATATGCAATCACTCGCCAGTTTGACGGACCCAAAGTATAAAGGCCGCATTGCGATTTATGATTATTACTTACCCGTTATTGGCATGGCGGCTATGTCCATCGGCAAAAAAACAGCTGAACTCACGGAAGCAGATTTGCCAGCCTTGAAAGAAGTGCTTTTGAAGATGAAAGCCAATGCCAAGGCAGTGACTGATGTTGCGGCCAGTCAAACGGCGATTGCTACGGGCGAAGCTGATATTTTGCTTGGCGGCGGTGAATGGGTAACGGCAGGGATTTCGAAAGAAAATCCCGATCTTGATTTCTCGATTCCGAAAGAAGGTGCGGTTTTATGGTCGCAATCTTTGGCGATGTTCAAAGATTCGAAGAACAAGGACATGGCGCTTAAGTTTATTCAATACATTATGAGCCCAGAAGGCCAAGCTCGACTTGCAACATCATCTTGTTATTGGGGCATGCCAGCAAACATGAAGGCAGCGCTGAACGACGATCAAAAGAAAACTTTACGCTTTGCTGAACAAGCAGACTTTTTGAAGCGCGCCCAAACCTATCCAGCGCCAGATGAAGCACTGGACAAAAAAATGCAAGATATCTGGACGGAAATGTTGCAGGCGCAGTGAGTTGGCAACAACGCGAAATACACTGAATAGTCTTCATTTAAACCGGGCGGGATGGCTTGCTGTCTCGCCTGCGTTGATTTGGACGGTGCTATTTTTTATTCTGCCATTTTTGGCAATGGCGGTGATTAGCTTTTATCCAAAGTCAGGGATCGGCTTTAGTTTTGCTAATTATCAACAGTTTTTTACCAATGCGAGTTACTGGCGGGCAATGACGAATTCGCTCGAAGTGACGGGCTTGGTAACAATTTTTTCTGTTCTTTTTGCCTATCCCTTTGCGTGGATATTGGCGTTTGTGGTGCCGGAACGTTGGCAAAGATTGGCGTTATTGATTGCGGTCTTGCCGTTTTGGACGTCTTATGTGGTTCGGTCTTATTCTTGGTTGCTTGTGCTTTCAGAAAAAGGCGTGATCAACACGGCTCTGATCAACGCGGGGATTTTAGATTTACCGCTGCAGATTGCTAATTCGCGGGTGGCTACGGTTATTGGATTCGTGCATTTCTTTGTGATGCTGTTGACGCTCACAATCTACGCTAATCTCAAACAACTCCCGCCAAATTATGCAAAGGCTGCGGCTGATCTTGGTGCGTCGCGCTTTCAGACTTTTATTCATGTGATTTTTCCGCTCACCTTGCCGGGCATTATGGTCGGCGCATTTCTCACATTTGTTTTGGCAATTGGGGATTACATCACACCACAAATTCTTGGCGGTAATAATGAGTTGCTGATGCCGCAATTGATTATGATGCAAATTGGCAGGCGCGGGGATTTCAGTTCGGCTTCGGCTTTGTCAATCCTGCTCATGGTGGTTGTGACGTGTGCTTATTTTGCTTGCGCGC
>JAYUOP010000219.1:0-6945 GCA_043760745.1 Hyphomicrobiales bacterium | reverse complement strand
CGGTGATTGAAGCCGCACCCGGCACGGTGTCGCAACTCAAAGCAGGATCCGACGCGCTGGTGCGTTTTGCCAAACAAAAGGGCACAACCATGCTACTCGTCGGCCACGTTACGAAAGACGGTCAAATCGCTGGACCAAAAGTGATTGAGCATATGGTGGATACGGTTTTGTATTTTGAAGGCGACCGTGGCCATCAGTTCCGCATCTTGCGCGCGGTTAAAAACCGTTTCGGCGCCACCGATGAAATTGGTGTGTTCGAAATGTCCGATGGTGGCCTGAAAGAAGTCAATAATCCATCGCGGCTTTTTATGGGATCAACCGAGCGCCCCACGCCGGGAACCGCTGTTTTTGCTGGAATGGAAGGAACTCGCCCTCTCCTCATCGAAGTGCAAGCTCTCGTTTCGCCATCGCCATTGGGAACCCCGCGCCGCACGGTTGTCGGCTGGGACACCAACCGCTTGGCCATGATCCTCGCCGTGCTCGAAGCCCGCGCTGGCGTTGTTCTGGGCAATAATGATGTGTATCTCAACGTTGCGGGCGGTTTAAAAGTGCGCGAACCAGCGGCGGACTTAGCCGTGGCAGCTGCCTTACTCTCGTCTCTTACCGATACGATTATCCCACCGGGAACCGCTATTTTCGGCGAAATAGCCCTCTCCGGGGTTATTCGCCCGGTTGGCCAAACCGAAGCCCGTCTTAAAGAAGCGCAAAAACTCGGATTGAAAGAAGCAATCGTGGCCCACGCCGCCGAATTACCAGCGCCAAGCGGCCTAAACGTGCGCGGCCTCGAAACAATTGCAGATTTAGTGGCTTGGGCCGCCTCACAACACAAGGGACAACGACGAATCGGCTAGAACCAAATTGAAAACCTTTCTATAAGGGCGTTCACATTCCAATTTTTCAATCTCGGGGACTAGCTTAATGCCCTTCCAATTGCTCGATATTATCCTACTCGGCATCATGCTGATTTCCGGTGTGTTAGCGCTCATGCGTGGATTTACGCGGGAAGTTCTTTCGCTGGTTGCGTGGGGACTGGCCGCACTCGCCGCTTATTTTGCTATTCAGCAAAAGCAGCTCATTGATTTTGCCATGCCCTATTTGGAAAAAGAATTGCTGGCGCAAATTGCCGTTGGCGCAGTGGCTTTCGTGATCACACTCATTATCGTGTCCATAATCAGCGTAAAAATTTCGGACCGTGTGGTGGATTCAGCGGTCGGCGCGTTTGATCGTACATTAGGCTTTATCTACGGCTTGTTGCGCGGCCTCGTCCTCGTATCAATCGCCTATCTGTTTTACGGTTGGCTTCAGCCATTTGAAAAACAAGAAGATTGGGTGCGAAACGCTATGTCACTATCCACTATTCGCAGCGTTGGCGAAGTTCTTCTCGGCTTTATGCCGCCAGATATTGCTGAAACGCTGTCAAACTCCGGTGTTATTGGCGATCTTGATGCGCCACCGAAAGCACCAAACTACCAAAATAATGAAACCCAAAGCCTCGATAATTTGATTGAGGGTACAGCTAAACCAGCAACCCAAAGCACGAACTGATGCGCCAACAATCTACGTCCTACGACCTCGAACTTGATGGCGATACTTTGCGCGAAGAATGCGGCGTATTCGGTATTTTTGGCCATCCAGATGCAGCGGCCTTAACCGCACTTGGCTTACATGCACTTCAGCATCGCGGCCAAGAAGCGGCGGGCATCGTGTCTTTCGATGGCGAGCGCTTTCATTCCGAACGCCGCATGGGTTTAGTCAGCGATCACTTCTCCAACGAAAAAACCATTGAACGCTTGAAAGGCCCTGTTGCCCTCGGCCATGTGCGCTATTCCACAACCGGTGAAACCATTATCCGCAATGTGCAGCCGCTGTTTGCTGAATTGGCGACTGGCGGCTTGGCGGTCGCGCATAATGGCAACCTCACCAACGGCCTTACACTGCGCCGCGAACTCATTTCGCAAGGTGCGATTTGCCAATCGACGTCCGACACGGAAGTCATTCTTCATCTCGTGTCACGCTCGCAAAAATCGCGCATGGTTGAGCGTTACATCGATGCCTTGCGCAGCCTTGAAGGCGCATATGCCTTAGTCTCGATCACTAATAAAAAACTCATCGGCGCGCGCGATCCCCTGGGCATCCGCCCTCTGATGTTGGGCGAATTAAACGGCGCATATATCTTATGTTCCGAAACCTGCGCGCTTGATATCATTGGCGCAAAATTCGTCCGCGAAATTGAAAATGGCGAAGTTGTTGTCATCACGGACGATGGCATTGAATCATTGCGCCCCTTCCCAAAACAAGCCCCGCGCCCGTGCATTTTTGAATATATTTATTTCTCACGGCCAGACTCTATTCTTGGCGGTCGCTCGATTTACGGTGTCCGCAAAAACATGGGCCGCCAGCTCGCAAAAGAGTCGCACATTGCAGCCGATGTTATTGTTCCGATTCCAGATTCCGGTGTTCCAGCAGCCATTGGTTATTCCCAAGAAACCGGTATTCCGTTTGAGCTTGGTATTATTCGCAACCATTATGTTGGCCGCACATTCATTGAGCCAACCCAGCATATTCGCTCGCTCGGTGTAAAACTAAAACACAATGCCAATCGCGCAGTCGTCGCTGGAAAGCGTGTTGTGCTAGTCGACGATTCCATTGTGCGCGGCACTACATCAGTGAAGATCGTGCGCATGATGTATGAGGCTGGCGCGCGCGAAGTGCATATGCGGATTTCAAGTCCGCCAATCAAACATCCGGATTATTATGGCATTGATACGCCAGAAGAAAAAGCACTGCTTGCGGCGACCCACAGCCTCGAAGAAATGCGAGCTTACATCGGTGTTGATAGTCTGGCGTTTCTTTCGGTAGATGGCATTTACAAATCGATGGGATTTGCCGGTCGTGATAATATCCGGCCGCAATTTACTGACCATTGCTTCACCGGCGATTATCCAACCCACCTTACCGATTTGGTCGGCGAAAGCACGAAACAACAGCTCTCGCTTTTAGCTGAAGCTGGCTAATCTGATGCAGAAAGTTTTGCAGAATAAAATAGCGCTTGTGACCGGCGCTACCCGCGGGCTTGGTAAAGCCATCGCAATTCATCTTGCAGAGGCGGGAGCGCATGTCATCGCGATTGGTCGTTCACAGGCAGGCCTCGAAGAGCTGGACGATCAGATCAAGTCGCTTGGTGGGGCGGCTACACTTGTGCCCATGGATTTAAAAGATGAGCTCGCAATTGATCGGCTTGGCCAAGCGATTTTTGATCGCTGGCAGAAATTGGATATCCTGATTGGTAACGCCGCCGTACTCGGAAAATTAACCCCACTAGGCCACCTTGAACCCAGTGTTTGGAATGATGTGATGGCGATAAACGTCACCGCGAATTACCGTTTGATCCGCTCCATGGACCCACTACTCCGCGCCGCAGATCATGGCCGCGCGGTATTTGTTACTTCTGGATTGGCGCAAAAATGCTGGCCCTATTGGGGACCCTATTCCGTATCGAAAGCGGCCCTTGAAGCCCTTGTCAAAACCTATGCTGCAGAGATCGCAACCTCCAACATCCGCGTCAATGCTTTCAGTCCCGGCGCCACCGCCACCAAAATGCGCGCAACCGCCATGCCCGGCGAAGACCCCGCAATCTTGCCAACCCCCGAAACCGTCGGCGCACAAATCATTGCCATGTGCACCGCTGATTTCATGGCTAATGGTGCAGTGTATAAATTCAGTGAAACGGGCTTGTTTAAACAGGCTTGAGGCATCGTCAGCGCCGAATGTTTTTTAAACTCACCATTGGTTCCAAATCGCGGATTTCGCTCATAACGCGGACAAGGAATTCGCCAAGTTCAGATTGTTGATTAGGGCTCAATCCCTCTTCATCGCCGAGCACAAAATTGCGTAAGGATAAGCGCTTGGTTGAAATGGCTTTGATAAGATCTTGATCAAGCAATGGCAGCGTCAAGGCATATTCGCCCTCACCCCAAGAACTCCCTATGAACGCATTGAAGACGGGAACCATCAGATCAATCTCTTCGAGCTTGCTCAAGTTGCGCGCAATCGTGGCAGACGCTTTCACCTTATCGACGATGAACAAAACAAAAATTCGAAAACCAAGCCGCAGAGCTTCCGTAAATGCGCCGAGTTCTAAAGCCGTTTCAAAAAAATGTTCAGTATGGGTGGCGGGAAGATCAATGACATAGTCACGACCAGGAGCCGCGAGAATAGTATCGAACAATTTCATTTGGCCGGGAATGGTTGCGAAATCAACCAGTGCTGTTCGACCCGGAAAATGATTGCGCAATGGACCAAGCGGCGGATCAACATCAATGACAAAGGGATCGCGATTATCTAACATCAACAGATCGACCAGCACCCGCGCCAGCAAAGTTTTGCCGTTGCGGTGCTGGTCAGAGCAGACGATAAAAATCGTGGGCGTTATAGCCACAGGTTGCGACTAATTACGGATTAGATTGAACCATTCGACCGCCAGATAACAATTCTTGAATCAATTGCACATGGCCAAATTCTTCATCAATTTCCGAGCACCATTTCCGCACATA
This sequence comes from Hyphomicrobiales bacterium, assembly GCA_043760745.1. Taxonomy (GTDB): domain Bacteria; phylum Pseudomonadota; class Alphaproteobacteria; order Rhizobiales; family Aestuariivirgaceae; genus Aestuariivirga. The sequence goes on along the minus strand of JAYUOP010000219.1, from coordinate 2,392 downwards.
ACCGCGGAGCACAAATGAGAATTTGCCGGGCGTTCCATCGGCGGCTTTGTCATCGATAAAATCTTTGAACGTAACGCCAGCCAAATCAACTTGCTCATAAGCCATTTCATTGAGCTTCGGCACGTTGATTTCTTTCGCCTTCGGAATAGAGGCAAAATATTTCTTGTTGGTGGCATCATCCCATTCAAAGAAATTAGTTTCGTTGATAAAGTTACGAGCAACAGTGTATTGCACACCTTGCAGATATTTTGCGATTTCACCAATTTCATCAAGTGAAGCAATTGACGGTCCCACCACATGGAACAGGCCTAAGTTAAACGCACCGTTGCGGGCGGCTTCAAGAACACCAATCCGCTCAAAAATATCCAGTGCATAGGACAAGTTTCCGGCCTTCAGATCAACGATGGTCACCGGCACATTAGCGGTCTCCATCGTGTCCAATACTTTCATTTGATGCGCTACATTACTGAGGTCAATAACTTCAGCGGCGGAGGGGTAAAACCGACGCAAACTGCCACGCGGATTTTCGGTATCAAATGCGCGCGTTAAAATGTTTTTGCGGGCAAAGAAATCGAGCAATGCGCGCGATACCGTGGTTTTGCCAACGCCGCCTTTGTCTGCGCCAACGAGAATGAGAGTAGGTTTCATGTGTAGCCCCTTGGGTTTAGAGTGATTTGCTAATCCGGCATGTGTCTTAACATGTGAAAGAGATTGCGTATACCGTGACTTTATGTCGATGGCTTGATAATCATGCCACGCCTATGATGGCTTTCTGGAGGCGCTAAATGTTTGGATTGATTTTGGCCGTTGGGCTGTTTTCTGTGGTTCATTTGACCACCGCAGTGCCCAGTTTTAAATCGCGCTTCAAGTCGCGATTTGGCACAAAAAGTTTTGGCCCGGCTTTTGGAATAACGTCACTTCTTTCACTTGCTCTGATTGTTTTGGCTTGGCGCAATTCCACATTTGTGAGTGTTTATGAGCCGCCAGTATGGGGCCGAATTGCCAATCATGTTTTGACTTTGATTGGCTTTTTGTTCCTTGGAATTTTTCTGTTTCGCGGCAGCTTTCGTGAACAGGTAAAATATCCCATGGGCATAGCCGTTCTGTTTTGGTCGGCAGGCCATCTCGCAGCAAATGGCGACCAGGCCAGCGTCATTCTGTTTGGCGGCATGGCGATCTACGCTATTGCGCATATTTTGTTGCTGGCAAGAAATGTTGGCGTTGTAAATTCGGATCCCCGCCAGGGCCATAATTTACTCTCTCTTATGGCGGGCCTTGCGCTCTATGCTCTGATGGCGCAATTGCATGGCGTATTGATTGGGGTGGCGGTTTTCCAGCTGACCAAATGATTTTGAATTGGAGTTGATGTTCCATGTCTATTCATGCTTCGGCCAAGCGTACAACGGCCCCTGATATAACCGCGCGCAAAGGCGGCGACCCCATTGTATCACTCACGGCTTACCACGCGCACACGGCGGCGATTGCCGACAAATACGTGGATTTTCTTCTCGTGGGCGATAGTCTTGGCATGGTGATGCATGGCTTTGAATCAACGCTGCCTGTTCCCCTTGATCTCATGATCATGCACGGACGCGCTGTCATGCGCGGGGCCAAGAAATCATTGGTCGTCGTGGATATGCCATTTGGCTCCTATGAAGAAAGTCCAGCCCAAGCTTTTCGTAATGCGGCCCGCGTAATCAAGGAAACCGAATGCGGCGCCATCAAGCTCGAAGGTGGACAGCGCATGGCCGAGACCATTCGTTTCCTCACCGACCGTGGCATTCCCGTGATGGCGCATATCGGCTTAACACCGCAATCCATTAACGTGCTCGGCGGATTTAAAACCCAAGGCCGCTTACAAGCCCAATGGGCAGCAATTGAAGAGGATGCAAGGGTCGTCACCGAAGCTGGTGCATTTTCCGTCGTCCTTGAAGCGCTGGCAGAAAAATTGGCCGCAAAGATTACAAGCGATATTGCTATTCCAACGATTGGCATCGGTGCATCTGCGGCATGCGACGGACAAATTCTGGTGATGGAAGATATGCTGGGTTTGAGCCCGCGCGTGCCAAAATTCGTCAAAGAATTTGGCGAAGTTGGCAAAGCCATTGAGAAAGCCATTGGATCATACGCCGAAGCCGTAAAATCCCGCGAATTCCCAATGCCGGAGAATACGTATGATATGAAGGACTGAGGCTTTCGAGGATCAAGCTTCTCTGCCGATCACAACTGTACCGACCTTCTTCAAGAAGGCAAGGCAATCTCACACGGAACCAAAGAGCCCTCTTCCGGCCTGTCGGCCACCTTCTTGTATCTAGACTATGCTCTGCTTTTTTGTTTGAAGTTGGGTGTGCGGAGGTAGATGGCGATCCACCTCCGCACGGCGGTTTTGACG
>JAYUOP010000218.1:0-2817 GCA_043760745.1 Hyphomicrobiales bacterium | reverse complement strand
ACACAGCTGATCTGCAATATGCGGAAGATGATATTCCAAACCAATTGGCGCAAATCGAAAACTTGGTCACCAAAGGTGCTAAAGTTTTGATCATTGCTTCGATTGATGGCACAACATTGTCCGACGTTTTGCAAAAAGCGCATGACGCTGGCATCAAGGTGTTTGCTTATGACCGCTTGATCAGCAAGACTGCAAATGTTGATTACTACACCACGTTTGACAATTTTGGCGTTGGCGTATTGCAAGGCAACTCCTTGATCCAAGGCTTGAAAGCATCAGGCGCTGGCCCATATAATGTTGAATTGTTCGGCGGTTCGCCAGACGACACAAACGCATTCTATTTCTATGATGGTGCGATGTCCGTTCTGCAGCCAATGATCGATAGCAAAGACATTGTTATTGCTTCTGGCCAGATGGGCATGGATAAGGTTGGCACCTTGCGTTGGGATGGCGCAGTTGCTCAAGCCCGCATGGACAATCTTTTGTCAGCCAACTACACTGACAAAAAAGTTCATGGCGTATTGTCACCTTACGATGGTTTGTCACGCGGCATTATCTCCTCGCTGAAAGGCGTGGGTTACGGTACTGCAGAACAAGTGATGCCAATCATCACTGGCCAAGATGCCGAAACAGCATCGGTTAAAGCGATGATGGCTGGCGAGCAATATTCGACTGTGTTCAAGGACACCCGCGAACTTGCAAAGGTTACAGCCAAAATGGTTGACGCCGTGATGGGTGGCAAAGAGCCAGAAATCAACGACACTAAGACCTATAACAATGGTGTTAAAGTGGTTCCTTCTTACCTTCTGACGCCATTCTCAGTTGGCAAGGATGACATCACAAAGATGTTGGTGGATTCAGGCTATATTAAAGCTGAAGACCTGCAATAATTGATCGTAGCAAAGGGCCTCGCACTTGCGGGGCCCTTTGTTTTTTGCGAAGACTATAGAGCTGGGTAAACTGGCCAGAGAAGATCGGGTGAGGATTTGGGACAAGAGCAACCCATTTTAGAAATGCGCGGCATTACCAAAACATTCCCCGGTGTGAACGCGCTGGATAATGTGACACTTGATGTGCTGCCCGCCGAAATCCACGCCGTCGTTGGTGAAAATGGTGCTGGCAAATCGACGTTGATGAAGGTGTTGTCTGGCGTTTATCCGCACGGGACTTATACAGGTGAAATTGTTTTTGAAGGCCGAACCCGCAGCTTCAAATCGATTGCGAATAGCGAAGACACTGGCATTATTATTATTCACCAAGAATTGGCGCTAGTTCCACTTTTGTCTATCGCGGAGAATATTTTTCTGGGTCATGAGACCGCGAAATATGGTGTCATCAATTGGTTTGAGGCGTTTTCGCGCACCAAAGAATTGCTCAAAAAAGTAGGCCTCAGTGATCATCCCAATACGCTGATTTCAAACATTGGTACTGGCAAACAACAGCTGGTTGAGATCGCTAAAGCGCTCAATAAAAAAGTTAAATTATTGATCCTTGATGAGCCTACATCAAGCCTCAATGAAACTGATTCAAATGCGCTTTTGGAATTGCTCAAAGGCTTCAAAGCGCAAGGTATCTCATCGATTTTGATCACCCATAAACTCAATGAAGTTTTGAAAGTGGCGGACCGGATTACGGTTATTCGCGATGGCAAAACGGTTGATACGCTTGACGCGCGCACGGGTGAGGTGAGCGAGGACCGCATTATCAAAGCCATGGTTGGGCGCGATCTTTCCGAGCGCTATCCGCCACGCACCCCGCAAATCGGCGATGTGCTTTTAGAAGTTAAACACTGGAGTGTTTATCACCCGCAAAATGCTGAGCGGCAAATGAGCAAAGGTTTGAACCTTAATGTGCGGGCGGGTGAAGTTGTTGGCATTGCCGGATTAATGGGGGCAGGGCGGACGGAATTTGCCATGTCGCTCTTTGGCCGAGCTTATGGCCAGAAAGTTTCGGGCGAGGTTTTTATGCGGGGCAAACCCGTTGATGTGTCAACCATTCCAAAAGCAGTGGCAGCTGGATTGGCCTATGTGACCGAAGATCGGAAAACTTTTGGCTTAGTTTTGATTGATCACATCAAGAACAATATTACATTGGCCAATCTGGGTGGGGTATCCGGCCGCGGTGTTTTGGATGAAACGAAAGAAGTAAGTGTGGCCACCAAGTATCGCAAAGAGCTTGGTATTCGGTCATCCACTATTTATCAAACGACGGTGAATTTATCGGGCGGCAACCAGCAAAAAGTGGTGTTGTCGAAATGGCTGTTTTCTGGACCGGATGTTCTCATTCTGGATGAACCAACGCGCGGCATAGATGTTGGCGCTAAGTACGAAATTTATGGCCTCATCAATCAATTGGCGGCCCAAGGCAAAGCCATCATTGTGATTTCTTCGGAAATGCCGGAACTGCTCGGAATTTCCGACCGGATTTATGTGATGAACGAAGGAAAATTTGTGGCCGAGATGCCGGCAAAAGATGCCAGCCAAGAAAAAATTATGCGGGCGATTATGAAATCATGGGAACATTAAAATGACTGACGCTTCGGCTTTATCGACGCCCCCTTCGATCATGCGATTTGTGAAAGCGAATGTCCGTGATTATGCTTTGTTGCTCTCACTTCTCGCGATCATGGTGTTTTTTCAATTCGCCACTAAGGGTATTTTGTTCACGCCTTTGAACATGACCAATATCATTTTGCAGAACAGCTATATCGTCATTATGGCGCTTGGCATGCTGCTGATTATTGTGGCCGGACACATTGATTTGTCGGTCGGGTTTTTATCAGGTTTCATCGGTGCCATTGCTGGCGTGATGATGGTG
>JAYUOP010000217.1:0-2833 GCA_043760745.1 Hyphomicrobiales bacterium | reverse complement strand
ACTCAACGCCAAAACCAGAGAAACAAGGCTCAAATTCCAAAAACAATCTTGACAGGTCAGATAGTCGCTCCCATTTGTAAGAACAAACGGGAGAAGGCAAACCACATCGCCTTCTCCCGTGCGCCTTCGCATGGGACAAGGTGCCCAAAGGGCGGAAGAGGGCTCTAACTGTCAATCACCGTCACCTGAACAATCAACCCCTTTTCATCAAAAACAATTTCCTCAACCCCAACCCGCGAAATTTTTAATCTGGTCACATTGCTCGTAGCTTTAAGCCGCCAATGGGTTTTGACCTGCAGTGGCCCAATCATTTCAACAGCATCATCAACCGCCACCTGATCAGAATACTCCGCAAAGTATTTCCGAAACGCCGTCATAATGTTCGCGCGCCCGTGCAACGAACCATTCGTCCCCGGTGAATGATATTCAGTATCAATCGCAAAGCATCGCTCCACAGTTTCAAAATCAAAAGCGTTCAACGCCTCATGATAAACCCGCAGCAATGCCCGAACATCGATCATTTTTCGCCAAGAGCCGCCATGATCCTGACCCAGCTTCTAATCCCACGATGAAAGCTTGTAAGATTGTATTTTTCATTCGGACTATGAATGGCATCATCATTGAGACCAAAGCCCACCAACACGCTATCCATGCCCAAGATATCTTTGAAACTGCGCACAATTGGAATAGACCCGCCTGAACCCATCAGCACCGCATCTTTCTTAAATTCCGCTTTCAAAGCCGCTGCCGACTTCGTGATAAAAACATTGCTCTCAGAAATTTCGGAAGCCGGACTGCCACCGCCGCGCCCAGAGAATTCAAGCTTACAATCCTTTGGAATATGCGCTTTGGCAAAGCTCTGGAACGCCTTCAAAATCTTGGCTGGGTTTTGTTTGCCAACCAACCGGAATGTCAGTTTGGCATGCGCTTGCGATGGCAAAACCGTCTTTGTGCCAGCGCCAGTATAACCGCCCCAAATGCCATTCACTTCCGCCGTTGGCCGCGCCCAAATCTGCTCCAAAACTGATTTCCCGGTTTCACCAGCAGCAGTCTTCAAGCCAACACCGCCTAAGAATTGTTTCTCTGAAAACTTGAGCGACTCCCACTGCTGTTTGGTGGATTTCGGCAGCGGGCTAACACCATCGTAAAACCCGGGGATTGTCACCTTGCCATTTTTATCATGCAAGGCAGCCAATAATTTCGTCAGTACACGGATGGGGTTCATCGCCGCACCACCATAAAGTCCAGAATGCAGATCAAGACTTGGTCCCGTAATAGTCAATTCCTCATGCACTAACCCGCGCAACCGCGTGGTGATTGCTGGCGTTTTCACGTCCCACATATTCGTGTCGCAAACAAAAGCTGCATCGCAGGAGAGTTCTTTTTTATGCGCCTGCATGAAAGGGATCAAAGACGGCGAACCGCTTTCCTCTTCGCCTTCAATAAAGAATGTGGCCTTAATCGGCAGGGTTCCAGATGTCTTGATCCAAGCGCGGGCAGCTTCGACAAAAGTCATGAATTGCCCTTTGTCATCCGCCGAACCACGGCCATAAATCCGCGAAACGCCGTGCTCGTCTTTCACCACTTCAGGCTCAAATGGCGGCTTCGTCCATAAGTTCAAGGGATCAACCGGCTGCACATCATAATGGCCATAGAATAATACATGTGGCGTTTTGGCATGTGCGTCCTTTGGCGTGTAATGTGCAACCACCATCGGCATTCCAGGCGTGGCCCGTGCTTCGGCCACAAAGCCCAAACTTTTAAGTTCAACAACCACCCAATCAGCGGCCTTCAAACAATCCGCCTTAAACGCAGGGTCCGTTGAAATCGATGGAATGCGCAAAATATCAATCAGTCGGCCCAGACTTTGGTCTAGGTTTTTGTCCACGCTGGCCAGTGCCGTTTCGAGTTGTGTCATGCTTTTTGTCCTTTTTAAAAATTGGCCGCGTGATTGCGTTTAAATTGGCCCTTGAAGAAAGTGATTTGCTGCGCGAAAGAATAGACCAATTCTGCTTTCTAGGGCAAACAGGATCATCATGACGAATCCAGCCGCCACGCCAAACTTTTCACTCGCCAGAGACAGTCTCCAGGCGCATGAAACCGGCGCGCGGTTGAGCAGGTTTCGGCGTCTGGGTTATCAGCGCTATCGGTTGCTCCGCTCAAACATTGATTTAGCCCTGTTGTGGAAACGGCGCTGGTTTATCATTGCCATGTTTTTAGGCTTTGCTTTAATGGCAGCTCCAACCCCGAATGGCCTCACCCATGAGGGACAAATCGTTCTCTGCATGTCTGTGATGGCCACGATCTTGTTTGTGTCCGAAGCCATTCCGCTGCCCACTGTGCCTTTGCTGATTATTATTGGCCAAGTGGTTTTGCTGCGAGTGGACCCCACCAAAGTGGCGCAGAGTCTAATGACCGACTCCGTCCTCTTTATCATGGGTTCCCTGATGCTGGCGGTGGCGATTGTGAAACAAAGGCTCGATAAACGCATCGCCTGGTGGATTGTCAGCATGACAGGCACCAACGTCTATTGGATCAGCTTTGGCATCACCACAGTGTGCGGCGTGTTAGCGGCATTCATTGGTGAACACACCGTAGCCGCCATGATGCTTCCCGTCGGCGTGACCTTAATTACGCTCACCTCAAATGACCCAAAGAAAATTCACAATCTTGCAGCGGTTATTTTGTTTTCGATTTCTTACGGCTGTTCAATCGCCGGTGTTGCAACCCCATCGGGAGGTGCACGAAACGCAATCATCATCAGCTATTGGAAAGATTTTTTCTACGACCCCACCAATCCGGAAACCCGGCGCTTCCTGATGGATTATGTCAG
>JAYUOP010000216.1:0-2836 GCA_043760745.1 Hyphomicrobiales bacterium | reverse complement strand
GTAGAAAGTCGCGCCATGGACAATTGTCTGTGGCGCGTTTTTTATTGTGCGCTATAGGTGATCTTTAGGAGGAAATTAGAAATGGGCACTGCCATAAGCTTTCCACGCATCGATGGTAAAAAGATCGGTGGCTACCTTGCGAAAGCTGGGCATGACCATGCGCCGGGCGTGTTGGTCATTCAAGAATGGTGGGGCCTTCAAGATCAAATCAAGGGTGTGTGCGACCGTTTGGCTTTGGCTGGTTATGATGCGTTGGCACCAGATCTCTATGAGGGTACAGTGGTGCCTTATCATGATCATGCGGCAGCTAATCTGGAAATGAGCTCGCTCGATTTTCAAGATGCGGTTTCTCAAAATGTTGGTGGTGGGGCAGAATATCTTGCAAAATCCAGTGGCAAGGTCGGCATCGTTGGGTTTTGCATGGGGGGTGCCATTTCATTGTTGGCGGCCGTTCAAGTTCCCAAAATTGCAGCAGCGATTTCATTTTACGGCATGCCGCCCGCAGGTGCCATTGATGTCACGAAGATGAACGTGCCGTTTGAAGGGCATTATTCCAATAGCGATGATTACATCACTCCGAAAATGGTCGATGATTTCGAGTCTGAGGTCAAGCGTGCCAAAAAACATGCTGCGTTTTTCCGTTATAATGCTGATCACGCCTTCATGAACGAACAGCGTGATGTGCATGACAGGGCAGCGGCAGAATTGGGCTGGCAGCGGATGTTAGCGTTTTGGGCCAAGCATTTGAAGTGAAGCGCGCCTTAAGGTGGGTTTTACCTGTGGCAACTGGGCAATAGGTGTAGTTTCAGTTCTCTGATAAACACAGGATTGTTTGATTGGCATCAAAATTCCTTGGGGGGAACAATGCTTTCGAGAATGAATTGGGTTAGCCCGCATATCGTTGCGATTGCTTTGGCGTTTATATACGGCTCGCAAATCGCGTTTTCGAAATATGCGCCCACGGGTTTGATGTTTGTCACACCACTTTTGATCATGTTGTTGTGTTATTGGGCCATGGATGCTTGGTCGCATGGGTTGGGTTTTTCGGCACAACGCGTTTTGCAGCAATCGGTTATTGGCAGTTTTGTTTTGCTGGCTGGGATATTGGTTCTGAGCCAAGTGTTGCCTGGGCCTTCCTATGCAGATGCTTCAGGTGGCTCCAGTCAAGCAGCGATGGTTGTGGTTTGCATGATAATGTTGGCTATTGTAGTCGCCATAATAGCGGCATTTTTCTATGTCGCGTTTCTTATTTTGCGGGCCATTTATCGCAGGTTCTTCAAAAAGACACCTGATGATAATCGGCTAAACGATTTTGGAACCTTAACGACAGCGGTTATTGCCTTATGTGTGATGTCCTTGGAGGGCGTTGTGGGAGGATACAGCTTTGCGCCCAATTGCACTGTCGCCACCACAATATCTATCGCTACAAGCTCTGACCGCGTTTGGACTGCAATGGGCAAAGCTTCGTCGCCGGATTTGAAACTGCCTTGGATGCTGGCCATGCTGCCGCATCCTGTGGCCGTTGTAGAAGAAGGTTCTGCTGTTGGCTCTAAGCGCATCGTCAAATTCTTTGGTCGCGAAGGTGTTGGTGAGATGGTTTTGCAGGCACAAGCGCGAATCGGAAACCAACAAGAATGGAAAGTTGTTTCTGATACAACGCCTTTAAAGGGTTGGGCGCAGCTGCACAGTGTGATGTATCAGGTCGAGTCTGTGGGGGCAGAAACGCAACTCACTGTTTCTGCAAATTATGACCGTGGCCTTTCCCCTGCTTGGTTTTTCAAGCCCTATATGGATAAAGTTGTTCTTTCGGCTGTTGAAGTTTTAGCAATTGATAAGCATGACCGCGCAATAATTCTGGCAGCCAACTAGATTTGCTTGCCTTGCGACGCATTTTGCGTCATATGCGTCCTCGGGCGAGCTCTCCCCACCGAGGGCCTTCCCATCTGTAAGGATGGAGATCAAAATGACAGATATGAAGCCGGGCACACGCCCGAATTGCGCTAATTTTTCTTCTGGCCCCTGCGCGAAGTTTCCGGGCTGGACACCTCAACTCCTCAACAATGCTGTAACGGGCCGTTCGCATCGATCATCTTTGGGCAAGAAGCGCTTGAAGAAAGCGATTGATTTAACGCGCGACCTGCTGGGCGTTCCTGCTGACTATAAGATTGGCATTGTGCCTGCTTCTGATACGGGCGCTGTTGAAATGGCCATGTGGTCGCTGCTGGGTGCGCGCGGCGTTGATATGGTGGCATGGGAAAGCTTTGGCGAAGGCTGGGTTTCTGATGTTGTGAAACAATTGAAGCTGAAAGATGCGCGCAAAATTATTGCTCCTTATGGCGAGCTTCCCGAATTAGCATCGATCAATTTTGCCAATGATGTTGTGTTCACATGGAATGGAACCACATCTGGCGTTCGGGTTCCAAATGCAGATTGGATTCCATCTGAACGCGAGGGCCTAACGATTTGCGACGCCACGTCTGCTGCCTTTGCGCAAGATATGGATTTTACCAAGCTCGATGTGGTGACTTTCTCATGGCAGAAAGTTTTGGGCGGGGAGGGTGCGCATGGCGTTCTCATTCTCAGCCCCCGCGCTGTTGCGCGATTGGAATCATATGTGCCCGCTTGGCCGATGCCAAAGATTTTTCGACTGACATCCGGTGGAAAATTGATTGACGGCATTTTTGAAGGCGAAACAATCAACACGCCTTCGATGCTGTGCGTTGAAGATTATGTGGTGGCGTTGGAATGGGCCAAGTCGATCGGCGGCCTTGATGCGATGATCGCTCGGGCACGCGCCAATGCGGCGGCGCTTGATGCGATCGTCGAGGGACGCGAT
>JAYUOP010000215.1:0-19628 GCA_043760745.1 Hyphomicrobiales bacterium | reverse complement strand
CGTCGCCACGACTGAGAATCAAGACAGCACTCGACGCAAAACCAAAGACCACGGCGAGAAGGCGTTTGCTGTCGGCCAATTCTTTGCCCCAAATCAAGGCGGCGACATAATTAAAAAATGGCGTGATGGACATGATCAATGCCAATTCAGTGGGCGGCACATAAGCTGCGAGATAAAGATTTATGCCAAACGGCAAGTTCATCAGGATAGCGCAGACTAAGCCGTAAATCAGTGTGTTGCGGCTTACATCGATGAAGCCGTTGCGAAACCAAGCGATGAGGGCAAGGCTTAATCCTACGGCAAAACCGGAGTAAGCGATGATATGCGTAATCGGCATGAGGTCGTCCGCCATGATTTTATTCATGGTGGGAGACATGCCCCAGAATACACCGAGGCTTAAGAAATAGGCGAGATGACGATCCATGCGCATTTTATGGGGATTAGACTGGAGTCGGATTGCAAGATAGCCCCTGATCGGTCAAATATGAAAAAAATACGTCATTGGGAGAAGTTTGATCATGTCCGACAAGGTTTATGCAGTTCCAGCGAAATGGAAGAAGTCTGCGCTGGTGGATCAAGCGGCTTATCAATCGATGTATGCGGATTCAGTCAATAAGCCCGATAAATTCTGGGCCAAGCACGCAAAGCGTCTAGATTGGTTCAAAGCGCCAACAAAAATCAAGAACACATCTTTTTCTTATGAAAAGGTCTCGATCAAGTGGTTTGAAGATGGTGTACTCAACGTCTCGTATAATTGCATTGATCGGCATTTAAAGAAGCGCGCCAACCAAGTTGCAATCATCTGGGAAGGCGACAATCCTTACGATGACAAGAAAATCACCTACGCCGAGCTTTATGGTCATGTTTGCCGCCTTGCCAATGTGATGAAATCCCACGGCGTGAAAAAGGGTGACCGGGTTACAATTTACATGCCGATGATCCCGGAGGCGGCCTATGCAATGCTTGCCTGCACGCGGATTGGTGCAGTGCATTCGATCGTGTTTGGTGGGTTTTCGCCTGAATCGCTCGCTGGTCGGATCAATGATTGCGATTCCAAGTTTATTATAACGGCTGATGAAGGTTTGCGCGGGGGAAAGAAAATCCCATTGAAAGCCAACACAGACGAAGCGTTAAAACGCTGCGCTGGCAACGAAAAGGTCTTGGTCGTTCGTCGCACTGGCGGCGCTGTGCCGTTCGATGGATCGCGCGATCTTTGGTATCATGAAGAAGTGCTCAAAGTTTCTTCGGACTGCAAACCAGAGAAGATGAAAGCGGAAGATCCGCTGTTTATTCTTTACACATCGGGATCAACCGGAAAACCAAAGGGCGTGCTGCATACCACAGCTGGCTATTTGGTTTACGCTTCGATGACGCATCAATATGTGTTTGATTATAAAGATGGCGATATTTACTGGTGCACGGCGGATGTGGGCTGGGTGACCGGGCATAGCTATATTGTCTATGGACCGCTGGCCAATGGTGCGACCACATTGATGTTTGAGGGTGTTCCAAATTACCCGACAAATTCCCGGTTCTGGGAAGTGATTGACAAGCATCAGGTCAATACATTCTACACGGCCCCAACAGCAATCCGCGCTTTGATGAGTGCGGGCGAAGAGCCGGTGAAACGCACATCTCGCAAGTCGTTGCGTTTGCTAGGGTCAGTTGGTGAGCCAATTAACCCGGAAGCTTGGGAATGGTATCACCGGGTTGTGGGCGATGATCGCTGCCCAATCGTCGATACGTGGTGGCAAACAGAAACAGGCGGGATTTTGATTTCGCCATTGCCGGGCGCAACTAAACTAAAACCGGGTTCGGCCACGCTGCCATTCTTTGGCTGTCAGCCTGCGTTGGTGGATGACAAAGGCGCGTTCCTCGAGGGTGCAGCATCGGGCAATTTGGTTATTTTGGATTCATGGCCGGGCATGATGCGCACGGTTTATGGCGATCATGATCGCTTCGTGCAGACTTATTTTTCAACTTACAAAGGCATGTATTTTACCGGGGATGGCTGCCGCCGCGATAAGGATGGCTATTACTGGATTACGGGCCGGGTTGATGATGTGATCAACGTTTCTGGCCACCGCCTTGGCACGGCGGAAGTTGAATCCGCGTTGGTTTCGCATCCGCAAGTGTCGGAAGCCGCAGTTGTTGGCTACCCGCATGATATTAAAGGCCAAGGGATTTATTGCTATGTAACGCTGATGTTGGGTGAAACGCCCGACGAAGCTCTACGCAAAGAATTAGTGACCCATGTGCGGAAAGAAATCGGGCCATTGGCAACGCCCGATAAAATCCAGTTTTCGCCGGGACTACCAAAAACGCGTTCGGGTAAAATCATGCGGCGGATTTTGCGCAAAATTGCCGAAGATGATTTTGGCGCGTTAGGAGATATCTCAACTTTAGCTGATCCAGCTGTGGTCGAGGATCTCATCGCAAATCGACAGAACAAAAAAGGTTGATCTTTATTTATAAGCATATTATCAATGTTATTGTTTTATAGTAACATTAGTAAGGTGTTTATATTTGGACCCGCGCAGAAATCCTTATTCACCTGGAGCAGGCTCGCAACCCATGGAACTTGCGGGCCGCGACGATGTTATTGAGCGGGCGTCAATTGCGCTTGATCGGATAAGACTAGGTCGTTCAGCGCGGAGTTTTGTGTTCTATGGGTTGCGTGGGGTTGGAAAAACCGTTTTGCTGAACCGCATTCGGGATGAAGCAGACGCGCGGGGCTTTGAAACAGTTCATATTGAAGCGCCCGAAAACCGTTCGTTGCCTGCGGTATTAGCGCCAAATTTGCGATCAGTTTTGTTGCGGCTTAATCGGCGTGAGGGCGCAAAGGAAGCACTGCAAAAAGGCTTACGTGCGGTCGCAGGTTTTGCGAAAGCACTCAAAGTAAAGTACCAAGATATTGAGTTTGGAATCGATTATCCAGTTGAGCCAGGACTTGCAGACAGCGGGGATTTAGAACTCGACCTTCGTGATGTTTTGCAGGCAGCAGCCTTGGCTGCAAAACAGAACGACACCGCGATAGTTTTGTTCATTGATGAATTGCAATACATCGATGAGCAGCAATTGGCAGCTTTGATTACCGCATTACATAGTGCTAATCAGAAACAACTTCCTATTACTTTGGTTGCAGCAGGATTGCCGCAGTTGCTCGGGAAAATGGGCCGAGCAAAGTCTTATGCTGAACGACTATTTGAGTTTATACCGATAGACAAACTAGATGATGCATCGGCAACTATTGCCCTCACTGTGCCCGCCAAAAAGGAAAATGTGGAATTCCAAGGTGATGCAATCGATGAGATTTTACTGCAAACTCAAGGTTATCCCTATTTTATTCAAGAGTGGGGCAAGCATGCATGGAATGCCGCACAAGGACCAACAATAGCTACGGGTGACGCCCGAAACGCGACTATTGACGCATTGGCGGAATTAGATGGTAGCTTTTTTCGCGTTCGGTTTGATCGACTAACGCCAAGCGAAAAGCAGTATATGCGGGCAATGGCAGCACTTGGCCCTGGTCCGCACAGATCAGGAGATATTGCATCGCGATTAAAAAAGAAAGTCAGTGCAGTTGCTCCAGTGCGAAACTCTTTGATTGAAAAGGGTATGGCTTACAGTCCCGCTCACGGTGATACTGCTTTCACAGTGCCGCTGTTTGATGAGTTCTTAATTAGAACTATTCCTGAATGAGGAAATGAATTGCTGCTAAGCGAATTCCATTTCGATGCCGCACTCTGGCGATACTCTGGGGATGCTGCTTGGTATTTTATCACGGTGCCGAAAGATGTTTCGGCGCGCATTAAGTTTCTCTCCGCCACTAAGCGCGGGTTTGGATCAGTGCGGGTGAAGGTTCAGATTGGTGAAACAGAATGGAAAACATCTTTGTTTCCGGATGCGAAATCTGGCTGTTATTTTCTGCCTGTGAAGGTAGCCGTGCGCAAATCAGAAAAGCTTCAAGTTGATGAGGATGTTTCAGTGCGCCTAACGAGTATTGAGTCGCTTTTGTGAATTCAATCAACAAGTTGTTACTTTGCAATGCACAGTTTAACTTGAAACTTTTTGGAATATTGGATAGCACTCTGTCGGAAATCTGAGGTTGCATAAATGGATCGTCGTTCGTTTTTTAGTTTTTTGACCGCGGCTGTGGTCACAGCTGTTGTTGGTATAGAAGATGCTGAGGCCGCACGGCGGCGGACACGCAAAGTAAAAGTCTTCAAGGCCAATAAGAAACTCAAGAAAAAACCAAAACGTCCAACTTATGCGGGTCGCAAGCAGGTCGCTTTTGCGTCACGCGAAAAGCCGGGAACAATTATTATAAAAACCAATGAGCGCGCCTTGTATCAGGTGCTCGATAATGGCCAAGCTATGCGCTATCTTGTAGCTGTTGGTAAAGAAGGATTCTCATGGTCTGGTGTAGCCAGAGTTGGCGGAAAAGCTGTGAACCCGCGCTGGACGCCACCGCCAGAAATGATTGAGCGTACGCCGAAGTATTCGAAATGGGCCGGTGGCATGCCGGGTGGAATTCCTGAAAACCCTCTCGGCGTTCGCGCCTTGTATTTGTATAATCGCGGCGGAGATACGGGCTTCCGGATACATGGCACAAATTCGCCGGGCTCGATTGGCTCTGCCGCATCATCAGGCTGCATCCGCATGCTGAACCATGAGGTCATTAAACTTTACAATGATACCCGCGTGGGTGCGAAGGTGATTGTGCTTTAAGCTTCATGAGGAACATCGTCGTCGTCCTCACCTTCAACATAGCTGAAGATTTCGCCGGGTTGGCAATTTAAAGCGTTACACAGAGCAGACAGAGTAGAGAAGCGGATGGCTCGGGCTTTTCCAGTCTTTAAAATTGAAAGATTTTGGATGGTTATTCCAACGGCATCGGCCAAGTCGTTGAGCCGCATTTTTCGCCGCGCCATCATAACGTCAAGTGTAACAATTATTGCCATGATGGTTCTCTCAGATTGTTAGATCATTATCTTGTTTCATCGCAATTGCTTGACTGAGCACCAAACGCAAAGTGACAATCAACAGGCCAACGCCGAAGGGGCCAAAGTCGAAAAAATAGTTTGGGCTAAAGACCTTTGTATCGCCAGTACGTGTTGTCCCGTAACTCAAAAGATTGGTCATGATCAGATCGACGAATGGCCAAGCCATAATGAAGACGCCAAGAATGCCGAGGGTTTTCAGCGTACTGGCGACAAAAATTTTTCCCTTAGCGTAGCCGTGAATGGCGTGATGAGCGATCCATAATAGAGCGGCATACATCGCAAATTGGACGATGAGATACATTGTGACCAAGAACTGGCCTTCGCTTGAGAAATTGGCAACAAGAGGTAATTTTTCAATACAGTTTGCCGGTAGGTCTATGAGTTGTTCAATGATTGCGGTTTCGCTGAAAACTTCTCGATATGCAGTATAAAAAACTATTGGCAACCCCACCCAAACTAACCAAAAAAGCCGATCAAAAATCTTGAACCAATTCCGCCCTCTAATTGCGTTTGACATTGATAACTCCGGTTGCTGATATATTGAATATCACATAAAATTTATTGTTTATCAATAAATAACTTGACTGCGACGCGCCAGCGATCTATTTATTGTTTATCAATAAAAAATAACTGATTAACAATTATCTGGAGCGAAGAATATGGTCACGTTTAACCCTTTAAAGATTTCTGCTGCGGTCCTGGAAACCGTCCAATTATTGCAAAGTGGTGGCAATACACCCGCTGCAATTGGGCGGGTTGAGACAGCAAACATTTCAGTAGCCAGCGCCACTGGTGTGGCAAACATCGAAACGGGAGAAATTGCCACTGCCAACCAGCGCTACGAAATTGGCTCCCAAACCAAAATGATGACAGCCACAACTATTCTGCAATTGGTTGGCGAAGGAAAAATTGACCTTGATGCGAAAGCTTCTGATTACTTACCCTCTGGCACGCTTGCTAATATTGCCAATGGCGATGGTGCTACTGTGCGCCAGCTTTTGCAAATGACAACAGGCATTGCAAATTATACTGATGTTACGGGTGCAGACGGCATTCCAACATTTATCAGTCTGTTGCTCGCTAATCCGGAAGCCGAATTCACTGGGGATGCCGCGTTGAATTTGGTGCGGGGCGGAGAAGCTGGTGGCGTGGCGGGAGAGTATTTTTACGCTAACACCAACTATCTTCTGCTTGGTAGAATTATAGAGAACGTCACCGCAAAATCGCTCGGCGAAAACTTTGAGAGCCGGATATTTGCACGAGCGAAAATGGCAAGTTCTGATCTTGAGCGTTTAGAGGCATCGGGCGATGGGTTACATGGCTATGCAACGGGCCTTGATGGCAAATTTATCGATGCAACATTTACGCGTTGGGATAAGGGCGCCGAAGGTGGTGTGGTTTCGACCACTGCCGACATGATTAAGTTTATGAAAGCGCTGCTAGTTGAAGGTAAGCTTTTGCAGCCTACCGAATTAGCCTTAATGAAGGATTTTCTACTTGTTGCGGACACGCCCGAATTAAAATTCAGTTTTGGTTTGGGGCTGGTTGAATTTGAAATACCGGGAACGGGTAAGTTCTATGCTTTCAATGGTGAAACATTGGGGCACTCATCATCTACTGTTATATCTCAAGAAACCGGTGCGGTGGCCTCGACAAATGTTAATCTTGGCGCATCTTTAGCGAGCCCAGATAATGCTGCCGTTAGTCTTTTGCTTGCTTCTGCAAACAATCCTGACTTTATTAAAGTTGATCGATTTGACGCCAAATCAGATAATCTTACCATTGAGGCCGTGGATGCATCTTCCGGCTTATTTAGCAGTGGAGGTGATTTTTCAGCAACTTTCGGTGCGGCAACACTGCGGCTGCCGTTGGCTTTGCGCAGTGTCACAACGTCGAACGTAACATTTTCTGATGGTTCGGTATTGGTGGTTGGTGATAATCGCATTGGCCAATCTCGCGATAATGCTGCCAACACCATTGATATCGCAAAACAGTTTAGTTTTGCGGCCCAGGAAAATAATCAAGTCCTTGGGCTTGGTGGCAATGACCGCATTTCTGGAGCGAACGGCAATGATCGACTTGATGGTGGAGCTGGCAATGATCGCATTGCCGGACGTGGGGGTGCAGATACTTTGATTGGTGGCACAGGACGAGACACTTTTGTTTTCAACCAACTTACCGATACTGGTGTGACAGCCACTGCACGAGATTTGATCATTGATTTTAACGTCGTTGCCGATGTGATCGATTTACGCTCGTTAGATGCCAGCAGTACTGCACGTGGGAATCAAAGTTTTAAATTCATTGGTGATGATGACTTTAGCGGTAAAGCGCGACAGTTACATTATGCGCAGATCGATAATGCGGGAACCGCTAATGACCAAACGATTGTCGAGGGCGACGTGAATGGCGATGGTGTTGCTGATTTCCAAATTGCCTTCTCGGGATTGTTGCAATTTTCAAGCAATGACTTTCTTTTATAACGCTCAATTACACCCGCGATACCAGCCCATATCGACGTGGAAATGGTCGGCGTGGTCGGCGTTGTAATCTGGGCTCAAAGTGAGATTAAAATAGTCGCAAGCGCCGTTGCGGACCTCGCGGAGGAAATCGGCTTTGGGGCCGCGCGTTGGCCAGTCGGATTTCAGGTTGATGGTTTTTCCGCTTTTGAGCTTGAAGCCTGAGATGTCAAAAGCATTCGCGGTGGCATGTTGGCTGGCTTGCGATGAGCCTCTGATGGTGCGGCAGGAATAAGAACCAAAGTGGAGAATTTCTGCGATGGGTCCGCTAAAATATTTCAGTGCGGCGGGTTGAACGACATGGCGCTCCCACATGTAAAGCCGTGCCGCTATGGCGCAGCGGGTGTCTTCTGGCTTTAGTTTAGCGAGAGATAATCGCCGCAATTCGATGGTTTCTAGCTTGCTGCAATAGGATTGGGCAACAGTCTCGTTTTTGAGAATTGCGGCTATTCCGGCGCGACTGAGAGCTATTCGGCAATTCTCAGGATCCGCGTCAACTAGTTTCAGTTGCATCTTTGTGATAAAATTGGGCGGTTGAGTTAAATCAGGAAATGCGAGGGGATCATAGCGCTGCGGCAAATTGATCACACCCAATCGCGCCAAACCGTAAACCGCAAACAGGGCTAACAACGTAGAGAACGTAAGATTTGAGATGGCGCGCGATTTCAATGCGCTAGCTGCCTTGCAATTTCGTCACATAGCCGAAATGCGTAATTGCGATATTGCGGCGCAATATGTAAGCTGTGCGACGAAACATGAGTGAAGTTATAATGTCGAAACCCAATACTGTTGCCCGTCCGCTCTCGCCACACTTACAAATTTATAAACCTATGCTCACCATGATCATGTCGATCATGCATCGTATAACAGGTGTGGCGTTGTATTTTGGCATGATTATGTTGGTGGGGTGGTTAGTTGCAGCCGCTGTCTCGGACGCTGGTTTTGCGATAGCTCAAGGATTTTTCAATCATTGGTTTGGGCGCTTGGTATTGTTTGGCTTTACTTGGGCTCTTATCCATCACGCTTTGGGTGGTCTTCGCCATTTCCTTTGGGATACGGGACGCGGCTTTGATTTGAAGCAAGTAGAGCTTTTGGCGCGGGCAAATCTCTTTGGCGGCATTGCGCTCACGGTATTGTTATGGATTATCGGATATGGGGCAATGTCATGAGCATGCGTACGACAGTAAAACAAGTTGAAGGATTAGGCTCAGCCAAATCCGGCACTGAGCATTTCTGGCATCAACGCATGACTGCAATTGCTAATCTGCCGCTGATAATTTTCCTCGCCTGGTTTATCATCTCGCATTTGGGCGCATCGCGGGCTGCGGTTATGGGCAGTGTTCAAAATCCATTTATCGCAATTTTATTGACGCTTTCGTTTGTATCCATTTTTTGGCACATGCGATTGGGGTTACAGATCGTGATCGAAGATTATGTGCATGGGCACGCAGCAAAACTGGTTTGTCTTTTGCTGAATAGTTTTTATGTGGCGGCACTTGGTTTGGCTGCGATTTATGCAATACTTAAAATGAGTTTGGGCGGCTGATGGCTTCGTTGAAATCCTATACTGTTGTTGATCATGTGTTTGATGTCGTCGTTGTGGGCGCTGGCGGGGCTGGGCTCAGAGCAACCCTTGGCGCCTCGCAAGCAGGCTTAAAAACCGCGTGTATCTCTAAAGTTTTCCCAACGCGCTCACATACGGTTGCAGCGCAGGGCGGTATTGCAGCATCGTTGGCCAATATGGGTGCGGATGATTGGCGCTGGCATATGTATGACACTGTCAAAGGTGCTGATTGGCTGGGCGATCAAGACGCGATTGAATATCTCTGCCGCAATGCGCCAACGGCGGTTTATGAGTTAGAGCATTTTGGCATGCCGTTTTCGCGCACCGAAGAGGGCAAGATTTATCAGCGTCCATTCGGCGGTCACATGATGAATATGGGTGATGGTCCACCGGTGCAGCGGACCTGTGCTGCAGCGGATCGCACCGGTCACGCTATGCTTCACACGCTCTATGGCCAATCACTGCGCTATTCGACGGAATTTTTTATTGAGTATTTCGCGCTTGATCTGATTATGGAAGACGGCGTTTGCCGTGGTGTGATGGCGCAATGCATGGAAGATGGTTCGATCCATCGCTTTTTGGCGCATAAAGTTATTCTGGCAACAGGTGGATATGGCCGGGCTTATTTCTCGGCAACTTCCGCGCATACTTGCACAGGCGACGGCAATGCCATGGTTTTGCGGGCAGGGCTTCCCTTGCAGGATATGGAATTTGTGCAGTTTCACCCGACAGGGATTTACGGTGCGGGTTGTTTGATTACTGAAGGTGCACGCGGCGAAGGTGGCTATCTGACCAACTCTGACGGCGAGCGCTTTATGGAGCGCTATGCACCGTCGGCGAAGGATTTGGCGTCGCGCGATGTGGTGTCACGCTCGATGACGATTGAAATTCGCGAAGGGCGCGGCGTTGGTCCGTTGAAGGATCATATCCATCTGCATCTCGAACATTTAGACCCGGCTGTGTTGCATGAGCGGCTGCCGGGCATTTCTGAATCGGCAAAGATTTTTGCGGGCGTGGACTTGACGCGCGAACCCATTCCGATCTTGCCAACAGTGCACTATAACATGGGCGGCATCCCGACGAATTATCACGGCGAAGTGCTAGCCGGAAATCCGAAGGATCCCGAGAAGATTGTGCAAGGTTTGATGGCGGTGGGCGAAGCGGCTTGTGTGTCCGTACACGGAGCAAATCGCTTAGGCTCAAACTCGCTGATCGATCTCGTGGTGTTTGGTCGCGCTGCTGGGCTTCGCTGCATTGAAACAATTACGGCTGGTGCCACGCATAAAGAATTAGCAGCCGATGCAGGCGACGCTGCTATCGCACGGCTTGACCATTTCCGCCACGCCAATGGCTCTATTCCCACCGCACAATTGCGGGCGCGGATGCAACGCACAATGCAAGACGATGCAGCAGTATTCCGCACCGGCGAAACCTTGCAAGCAGGCTCTGACAAGATCAATGCGATTTGGAAAGATGTGGGCGATATCTCCGTGACCGATCGATCTTTGGTTTGGAACAGCGATCTTATTGAAACACTCGAATTTGATAATCTCATCGTGCAAGCGGCTGCTACCGTAGACTCAGCGCTAGCCCGCAAAGAAAGCCGTGGCGCGCACGCCCGCGAGGATTATTCCAAACGCGATGATAAAAACTGGATGAAGCACACGCTGGCATGGACTGATGCCGCGAAACATAAAGTGAAGTTGGGGTACCGTCCGGTTCATGAATATACGATGAGTAAGGATGTGGAATATATCAAGCCAAAAGCGCGGGTTTATTGAAAATGGGAAAGCCATTACACATTGGAATGAACGGTAAGGTGTGCTATATTTAGACCAAATTGAGGACCCGTAAAATGGCAAAAGATTTGAAACGTGGCTCTAAAAATGAAACTGGACTAGGTGATGACCCGCCAAACATGCAGTTTATAACAAGTTTCACAATGGGCTCATTCGAGCAGGTTGGAAACCGCCAAGAGATAAGTAAGCAAAAAGGCGAGGCCGAAAGCGTAGTGGAAACGTTTGACCGTATTACGCGGATTCCCGGAGTTATGGGTGGAAAACCTTGCATAAAGGGCTCGCGAATGACTGTTGGAATGATTGTTGCGCAGGTTGCGGGTGGTGCAACGTTTGAAGAACTGATCGACGATTTTCCTGAACTAGCCAAAGAAGACATATTGCAAGCAATCGGGTATGCGGGCTGGCTTGCAAGTGACATGATTATGGAACTTGAACCCGCAGCATGAGGTTTTTGGTAGACGAGAACATATCACGAAAATGGGTGCTCATGCTGAAAATAAATGGGTATGAAGTCGAACATTGGCTTGATGTGGGACAACGCGGTGCTACTGATTTGGAGATAATGAACTATGCCCGTGATAACAGAGCTATTGTTCTGACCTGCGATTTGGATTTTGGCGACATTTTAGCTGCTAGTGGCAGCTACACACCCAGCGTATTGCAGTTGCGGCCAGGAAAAACTCCTTCCGGAGATTTGATGTTTAAAGTGTTGGCAGCAATAAATCAGCATAGCAATTTATTAAATTCGGGAAGCCTTATGACAGTTGATCTTAAAAGGTCTCGTGTCAGGGCATTGCCACTTACTTATTAGAAAGTTTTACTTTTATCATGGTTGAATTTGCATTACCTAAGAACTCTAAAATCCAAGCTGGTAAGGTTTGGCCAAAACCTTCGGGAAAAAACCTTCGCGAATTTAAGATTTATCGCTGGAACCCGGATGATGGGAAAAATCCACAGACTGATACTTATCATGTCGATATGGATTCCTGCGGGCCCATGGTGCTGGATGCCATTGTTAAAATTAAAAATGAGCAAGACCCAACGCTGACGTTCCGTCGCTCGTGTCGCGAAGGGATTTGTGGCTCTTGCGCTATGAATATTGATGGCACGAATACGCTCGCGTGTTTGAAATCTTGTGATGAGGTGAAGGGGGCGGTGAAGATTTATCCCTTACCGCATATGCCTGTGGTCAAGGATTTGGTGCCTGATCTTACGCGGTTTTATGCGCAACATAAATCGATTGAACCATGGCTTAAAACCACAAGCCCCACGCCGCAAAAGGAATGGAAGCAATCCCACGAAGATCGCGCACTTCTGGATGGGCTTTATGAGTGCATTCTGTGCGCCTGCTGCTCCACGTCTTGCCCATCTTATTGGTGGAATGGCGACCGCTATTTGGGGCCAGCCGTATTGCTGCAGGCCTATCGCTGGCTGATCGATTCACGCGATGAAGCCACGGGCGCTCGGCTTGATAATCTGGAAGACCCGTTCCGGCTCTATCGCTGCCACACCATCATGAATTGCGCCAAAGCCTGTCCGAAAGGATTAAGCCCAGCGAAAGCGATTGCCGAGATCAAGAAAATGATGGTGGAGCGACGGGTTTAGTCGATGGTCACTGACGATCTTGCAACAGCGTTGATTTGCAATGATCTAGCCGAAGCTGACGTTGTTTGTTCAATGCTGCAAGCTTACGGCATTCCGGCATTTGTTGCTGATCGGGAAATGGCTAATGCTTATGGTGCAATGCTGGTCGCAAAGAATGGTATTCATGTCCGCGTGCCGAGTTGGGCGAAGATTGATGCTGCATTGTTAATCGCCGAGGTTGCCGAAGAGCATAACCCTCAGTAGACTGGCTCTCGTTGCAATTCAAAGTGGGGATGTCATGCATATTATTGGTCTGTTGATTGCGGTTATCGGTGGGATCGCGTTTTGGTGGTGGCGGCTCAGAATGGTATCGGAAGCGGCACAAGATATAGGCGATGTGGCTGGTCGGGCTTTGGGCAAATACAAGCGCAATAAATTTCGTAAAAAAGTGGAATCCTCACCACTTGAGGCCGTCGATGATCCGGCCGCTGCGGCGGTTATTTTGATGTTTGCGGTGGCTGCTGAATCGCGGCCGCTTGATGACGAAATCGAAAGTGCTATCCGTCATGAGGTTACGCAAACGATGGAAATATCTGAGCCTGACGAAATTTTAACATTTGCAAAATGGGTTTCAACGCATGTGGTGGATGCAAACTCAGTGTCGCTTCGGTGTTCCAAACTTTGGGTGAATGCTTTGAGTTTGGATGAGCGGCAAGATTTTGTTGAAATGATTGAGCGCATTTGTGCGGTTGTTGGCGATGAAAATAATGGGCAGCAACAGATTATTCGGAAACTTCGCGAACGACTTGGATTATTGAATTAGACGTTTTGATGATTGGATTTTTTAATCTTCGAATTGTAACACTTCATGAAAGGTGTTATTGCAGCGCAACATATATCCAGCATAGGAAAAATCCATGACCGCGATCTCCCTCGACAGTTTCAAATCCCGCAAGACGCTTAAGGTTGGCACGAAGACTTATACTTATTTCAGTTTGAAAGCAGCGGAGAAGAATGGCTTGGCGGGGGTTTCAGCGCTGCCTTATTCGATGAAAGTTTTGCTCGAAAACTTGTTGCGGAATGAAGATGATCGCACCGTAACCAAAAAAGATATTATGGGTTTTGTGGCGTGGCTCACCAATAAGGGCAAAGCCGATGCTGAAGTTGGATTTCGTCCGGCGCGGGTATTGATGCAGGATTTTACCGGGGTTCCCGCTGTTGTCGATTTGGCGGCGATGCGCGATGGCATGAAGCTGCTGAAGGGCAAAGCCAGCAGCATTAATCCGTTGGTGCCGGTTGATCTCGTCATCGACCACTCAGTAGTGGTTGATAACTTTGGCAACAACAAAGCTTTGGCAGCAAACGTAAAGCGCGAGTACGAGCAGAACATGGAGCGCTATAAATTCTTGAAATGGGGGCAGGGCGCGTTTGAAAATTTCCGCGTGGTTCCTCCTGGCACTGGCATTTGCCATCAGGTGAATTTGGAATATCTGTCACAAACCGTCTGGACGAAATCGGAAACGGTTTTGAAGGGCAAAAAGAAAACCAAAATCACGGTTGCTTATCCTGATACTTTGGTGGGTACGGATTCACATACAACCATGGTGAATGGTCTTGGTGTTTTGGGCTGGGGCGTTGGTGGTATTGAGGCGGAAGCGGCGATGCTTGGCCAGCCGCAATCCATGCTGTTGCCAGAAGTTATCGGCTTCAAAATGATTGGTAAATTACGCGAAGGTGTGACCGCTACTGATCTTGTTTTGCTGGTCACCAATATGTTGCGCAAAAAAGGCGTGGTTGGAAAGTTCGTTGAGTTCTTTGGCGTGGGCTTACATTATTTGACGCTGGCGGACCGCGCGACGATTGCCAACATGGCGCCGGAATATGGTGCAACTTGCGGCTTCTTCCCGGTCGACAGCGTGACGCTGGATTACCTCAAGCTGTCAGGGCGCAAAGCTGATCGCGTGGCGCTGGTGGAAAAATATTCCAAAGCTCAGGGGATGTACAATAGCCGCACAGCCGCTGACCCCGTTTTCACCGATACGCTGGAACTCGATCTTTCAACTGTAGTGCCGGCGATGGCTGGTCCTAACCGCCCGGAAAAGTTTGTGCCGCTGCCAGAGATCAAAGCTGGTTTCCAATCGGCACTTGATCAACCGAAAGACAAGGCCGGATTTGCCAAAACTGGCGAACAAGCCAAGCGGGTTAAAGTTGACGGGAAGAACTTTGACCTCGGTCATGGTGATGTGGTGATTGCGGCGATCACGTCCTGCACCAACACGTCGAACCCATCAGTTCTTATCGGCGCTGGTTTGTTGGCGCGCAAAGCCGCAGCCCTTGGCATTACGTCAAAGCCTTGGGTGAAAACCTCGTTTGCGCCGGGCTCGCAAGTCGTGTCCGAGTATATGGTGAAAGCTGGATTGCAAAAAGATTTGGACAAGATCGGCTTTAATCTCGTGGGTTATGGTTGCACGACTTGCATTGGAAATTCGGGTCCGCTGGATCCGGCGATTTCCAAAGCGATCAATGATAATGGCATTGTGGCTTCGGCTGTGATTTCCGGAAACCGGAATTTTGAAGGCCGGGTTTCGCCAGATGTGCAAGCGGCGTATTTGGCATCTCCGCCATTGGTCGTCGCTTATGCGCTTGCGGGCTCAACGCAGATTGATTTGACCACAGAACCATTGGGCCATGATAAAAAAGGCAAGCCCGTATATTTGCGCGATGTGTGGCCGACGAACGCTGAGATCGAAACTTTCGTGCGCAAAAACATCACTGCGAAAATGTTCAAATCGCGTTATGCCGATGTGTTTAAAGGTGACAAAAACTGGCGCGGTGTGACCACATCAAAAGGCGAGACTTACAATTGGGATAACACGTCCACCTACGTGCAAAACCCACCCTATTTCCAAAGTATGGAAATGGCCCCGAAAGCGGTTACCAATATTACCGGTGCAAAGATTTTAGGTCTGTTTGGCGATAAAATTACCACTGACCATATCTCGCCAGCAGGCTCGATAAAGGCTGCATCCCCTGCTGGAAAATACTTGACCGCCAATGGTGTGGCCTTTGCTGATTTCAATCAATACGGCACGCGGCGCGGCAATCACGAGGTGATGATGCGCGGCACTTTTGCGAACATTCGGATCAAGAACCATATGGTTAAGGGTGCGGATGGTGCTGTGAAAGAGGGTGGGCTTACGCTCTTCCAACCCGGTGGTGCTGAAATGAGCATCTATGATGCGGCGATGAAATATCAAAAGGCGGAAACACCATTGGTGGTTTTTGCCGGCGTTGAATATGGCAATGGTTCTTCGCGGGATTGGGCCGCCAAGGGCACAAACCTGCTAGGTGTTCGCGCTGTGATCGCGCAAAGCTTTGAGCGCATCCATCGGTCTAATCTGGTTGGTATGGGCGTTGTTCCATTGCAGTTTAAGCAAGGTGATAGCTGGCAAACATTGGGCTTGAAGGGTGATGAAACCATCACCATCAATGGTCTCGCCGATGGCCTCAAGCCCCGCGAAAATATGACAGTTGATATCGCCCGTGGCGACGGCACAAAAACCTCAGTTGAAGTGCTCTGCCGTATCGATACACTCGATGAAATCGACTACTACAAGAACGGTGGGATTTTACATTACGTGCTGCGGAATATCGCCAAAGCGGGGTGAGATTTGCACGTGGGTTTGGTCCCTGCTTGCGCAGGGATGACGGTGTTTTTCCGGTCGTCATTCCCGCGAAAGCGGGAACCTGATTAAGCTACAGTTTTTTGTTCGATAAGGCTGTTGGTGAACTAGCAATTATGTATTAGGTTTACCTTATTTTGGGAGTGTTAAACCATGGCCAAGGGATATTGGATTGCGCATATTGATGTGAGTGATCCTGAGGGTTACAAAGAATATCAGGCCCTTAATGCCATCGCATTCGCCAAATATGGGGCGCGATTTGTGGTTCGGGCGGGTACTTCGGAAGAGCCAGAAGGCAAACTGCGCTTGCGGCACGTTGTTATCGAATTCAAAGATTATGCAACAGCGCTCGCCTGTTATCATTCGCCAGAGTACACTGCTGCCATCGCAAAACGAAAAGGCCGCAGCGAAATGGATTGCGCGATCGTTGAGGGTTATGACGGCGTGCAACCAAGTTAACATTAAACCGAAGGGAAACAATCATGGTACATATTGCAATCCAAGTTATTCCAGTTAAGCGCGATAGAGTGGATGAGTATAAGAAGATGGCGAAAATTTCGGCCAAACTTTTTAAGAAGTATGGCGCGATAAGTTATTCAGAAGCGCTTGAAGAAGATGTGAAACCTGGAAAGGTGACATCGTTTCCGCAATCATTGAAACTCAAAGAAGATGAAATCGTTGCAGTGGCAGTCGCTACTTTTAAAACCAAAAAGCAATATGAGTTGGCATGGAAAACGATGATGACCGAACCCTTCTTTGCTAACTTTGATATGAAGAATGCGCCATTTGATTTAAAGCGCATGTATTTCGGCGGTTTTAAAACGATTGCGAGCGTTTGAGCGGCTTCACTGGCAAGTGATTGGCGCGTGTTTGAAAAATCTGTTGTTATGCAAACATGGAAAACACATCGCAGATTAACCGACGCTCCGCACTTGGCTTGATCACGGGGTCATTGGCCATGCCCCTGATTAGCAAACAGGCGGCAGCTGCTAACGTACCCGTGCTGGTTGAGCTTTTCACCAGTCAGGGGTGCTCGTCTTGCCCGCCGGCCGATAAGCTTGCTGGGCAACTCCGAAAAATGCCGGGTGTTACTGTGGTCTCGCTCAACGTAGACTATTGGGATTATTTGGGTTGGCGCGATACGCTGGCTAAACCTGAATACACGCAACGGCAATATGATTATGCAAAATCCATGGGCGAGAGTGGGGTTTATACCCCGCAAATGGTGATTAATGGTGTGGCACATGTGGTGGGCAACGGCCGCGAAAAAGTTGAAACCGCTATTGCGAAAGCGCAAAAATCTCCAGCGTTGGTTGGCATTGAACTATCGGCCACTGAACGCGAGATTACAGTTGAAATTGGCGCAGGCGTACCCACTGTTGAGGCTACACTTTGGTTGATGGCGATTGCGCCAGAAGTTAAAGTTGGTATTGAGCGCGGCGAAAATACAGGCAAAGATATTATCTATCATAACGCTGTTAAAGCGTTGGTCCCCGCTGGCATGTGGACAGGTGAAGCCACAACTTTGAAATTGCCGCGCAAGGCGATTGTGACACCCGATACTGGCGGTATCGTTGCCGTTCTACAACAAGGGAAAGTTGGACCTGTATTAGGTTTAGCGCGTTGGGGCGATATCGGCGCTTAAGTAGATTCAGTACTTTGTGGCAACCGCATGACAATAGCTCTCATGCGGTTTTTTTATTGTGATTTTTGCACTCACTTTCATGTGACTGTGATGTGATAGAACTTACCAAGATGTAATGAACCTTTTTCCGCATTTCAGCGTTTACTGTTCGTGGTCGTGCATGATGCCGATCAAAAATTAAAATCTAGGAGACCTCCAAATGCGTAAAACAATTATTGCCGCCCTCATGCTTTCTGTAGCTTCTGTTTCAGCTTTTGCTGCCATGAACCCAATGGTTGGTGGCGCTGAAATGTTTGCTGACAAGAACATTGTCGAAAATGCAATGAACTCTAAGGATCACACAACATTGGTTGCAGCGGTTGCTGCTGCTGGTTTGGTGGACACTTTAAAGAGTGCAGGTCCGTTCACAGTATTCGCACCAACAAATGATGCGTTTGCTGCTTTGCCAGCAGGCACAGTGGACACACTTTTGAAGCCAGAAAGCAAGGACACTTTGGTCAAGATTTTGACCTGTCACGTGGTGCCAGCAGCAGCAATGGCTGCCGATGTTGCCAAGATGATCGCTGATGGCGGTGGCATGGCCAAGATTAAGACAGTCGGTGGCTGTGAATTGACCGCAAAGGTCGAAGGCGACAAGGTTATGATCGTCGACGAAACCGGTGGTGCAGCAACCGTAACCATTGCTGACGTTATGCAATCAAACGGTGTGATCCATGTGATCGACAAGGTATTGTTGCCGAAGTAATAAAATTAAAAACGACGTCATTCCCGCTTGCGCGGGGATGACGCTTTCTAAAATACTGCGCTTAAGCAGCTTTATTCATAAGTCCACGGTTTACGATGCACTCGATAATTTGCACTGTGTTAAGTGCAGCACCTTTGCGCAAATTGTCCGATACAACCCAAATGTTCAGGCCATTCTCAACCGTTGAATCTTCGCGGATGCGGCTGATGAATGTGGCGTAATCGCCAGCGCATTCTACGGGTGTCATGTAACCACCCGCTTCACGCTTATCGACTACCATGCAGCCCGGCGCTTCACGCAAGAGT
The DNA here is from genome assembly GCA_043760745.1 of Hyphomicrobiales bacterium. Lineage (GTDB taxonomy): Bacteria > Pseudomonadota > Alphaproteobacteria > Rhizobiales > Aestuariivirgaceae > Aestuariivirga. Next base: position 778 of record JAYUOP010000215.1, on the reverse strand, counting down.
TCGCGCGCTTCATCGGCAGTAATGGGATGTTCAAATTCAATATTGATGGCTTCAGAGTGGCCAACAAAAACGGGCACGCGTACGCAAGTTGCTGTGAGTTTGATTTTTGGATCAAGAATTTTCTTGGTCTCAACCACCATTTTCCATTCTTCTTTAGTGTCGCCAGAATCCAAGAACACATCAATATGCGGGATCACGTTAAACGCAATCTGCTTTGGAAATTTTTTCGGCGTTGGATTGTCAGTTACGAAAATGCCTTTGGTCTGCGTCCAAAGTTCATCCATTCCTTCTTTGCCAGCGCCAGAAACTGATTGGTAAGTTGAAACCACCACGCGCTTAATTTTTGCAACATCATGCAACGGCTTCAGCGCCACAACCAATTGCGCTGTGGAGCAATTTGGATTGGCGATAATGTTGCGTTTGGTGTTGCGCTTCATATACTCTTCCAACACATGCGCATTCACTTCCGGCACAATTAAAGGCACTTCTGAATCATAACGCCAGCACGAAGAATTATCGATGACGATGGCACCCGTGGCGCCAATCTTCGGCGACCATATTTTTGAAATTTCAGATCCAGCAGACATCAAAACAAAATCAACGGTGGAGAAATCAAAAGTTTCAAGGTCTTTGCATTTCAGAATCTTGTCGCCAAAACTCACTTCCATGCCAATCGAGCGGCGCGAAGCAATGGCATGGCATTCATCGACGGGAAATTCCCGTTCGGCAAGAATGTTCATCATCTCGCGGCCCACGTTTCCGGTGGCCCCAACTACTG
>JAYUOP010000214.1:0-7041 GCA_043760745.1 Hyphomicrobiales bacterium | reverse complement strand
AGGTGTCGAATATTTTGCAAGGTGGATAAGTCTTTCGCTGTCACGGTAAGTACGGGACAAATAGCGCCATATAATTGCTCTGCGACTGCCGCACCAATGGCGAGATTGACATCGGACTTCACCAAAACAATAGCAGCTGGTCCGATACCCCTGCGCAAGGCTTCAGCTAATGCACCAGATGCCGTTCCGGAACCTTTGCTTTCTGCCATCAAGATAATTTTGCCGGAAATGCTTTTCCCGCATTGCGGGTGATACTGATCAATGATCATTCCTGTTGCCTGATCAAAGCCACCCCAAAAACTTAAAGAAGTTTCTAGATAAAGTGTGGCGGCGTTTGCGGATCCAGCGTGAAGAATTTTAGCTTTCATGACCTACCCACGCCAGCTCTGTGGATCGCGCCAAACTTCACCGAGAACAGCGCTTTCAACACATTCTTTGAGGCTCCCAATAGAGACTTTAGCGCCAATCATACCCGGCGCATAATAGGCCCATTTGGCAGCATTGGTCATCACATGACCTGTGAGTTCGGGGATTATAGGATTGTAATAAGTGCAGACATCATTGCTGATGATGATGCCTTGTTTGGTGAATTCCGCAAGCCATCCCTTCACTTCCAACTGTAAACGCACAAAGCGGCCAGTGGATATAATCATGGTCAGTCCTGCGGCTAGTTTTCTTCCGCCAAGCAACTTTCTCAAACTGATAAATTCAGCAGTCGAAAAATGTGGTGTGCCAAGAGCAACGGCAGAAATGGGACCATCCTTCGCAGACGTTAATCCAGCATGCGCCTCGCGGATATCGTCCTCCTGCAACGCGTAGATATTCTTGCCGGAAAACACTGACGCCAGTTCAGGCGCTTCAGGGGTCACGCCTACACCATGCCAGAGTTCAACGCCGCCGGACGTAGCGCCCGCCGAACATATTGCTTTTAGTCCGGCGCGATCAATATCGGCTGGTAACCCGGTTACAGCGGGAACAGCACTGCCCGCCGTCGACCCCATAATAAACCCGAGCAAATGCGGAAAAAGATCATCACGCCGCCAGCTTTCTGGTACGGCGCTGCAATCAAGTTGCAGGGTAGCGCGGCGGTTCTCGGTAATGTGCAATCCCGCGTAAGGCGCTTTGCCGACAAGTGCGCAAGCCACATCTAAATAATCGCCATATTTATTAGTCTTGCACCCTTCTACGGAATTGTAAAACGAAACAGCGTTAGACTCGCCCACAACAATATCATCACCGAGGCGCGGTCCCTTTGGCATATCATATGGCGCGCAGGTGAATGTGCCAACCGCCCCCATGGCCTCATAGGTCTTCATAAGCTCCGCTGCCGCAGCAAGATCTTCAGCGTCAGATTCTGCGGGGCGCAATGACAGGCAGGCCTTGCTGTGGAGACTGGCATTGGTCCAGGTTTGGGGCGGAAAAACAGCTCCCAATTCTTGGAAGCGCTTAGCAAAATCGAGGTGCGCTTTGCCAATGTAAAAACAAGAATCGAGATGCGCAAAAGTAATGTCGATGAGGTAAGGTGCCTCCATGATTTCGGCGGCTTTCACCACCAATTTCATTGCCTCTTGCAAGGCAGGACCATCACGGCCTTGCCGCATGGCCCGCTCATTCTCATCTAGCGAAAGTTTCATTCTTTGACGCCGTCAAGCGCCAGTAAATTCAACGCAACGTAGTTTAGTTTTCCGGACCCTAGTAACGGCAAGGCGGCAATCGAGATCAGATTTTTGGGGATCATCAAATCGGTTGCCCCTTGTGCTTTCATGCCATCTGCAATCACCTTGCGCTCTGGTTTTTTGATCGTGGTGAAGAGCACTAATTGCTCTCCCTTTTTCTTATCGGGCACAGCAACACAGGCAAATTGCTCGCCTGCGAAAGCATCAATCAATTTATTTTCGACCGCTGTCAGTGAAATCATTTCGCCAGCAATTTTAGCAAAGCGTTTGGCACGGCCAAGTATAGTTACAAAGCGATGTTCATCCACCGTGACGATATCGCCAGTATCGTACCAACCATCAGGTGGCGCTTCGATGACGCCTGGATTGTCAGCGCGCAAGTAGCCCAACATGACGTTTGGACCTTTCACAAAAAGTCGGCCACCCTCGGCAATTCCAGGAACCGCTTCAAGCCGGAAATCGATGCGGTCCAGCATACGGCCTACAGAGCCAGAACGATTGTGCATTGGTGTGTTAATGGCAACAACAGGTGAACATTCTGTCGCTCCGTAGCCCTCCAAAATGCGGTGGCCAAATTTCTCCATCCACACTTCGCGGGTTTCTTGCTTAACGCGTTCAGCTCCTGCAATAACCATCCGTATACTGAAGAAATCATAGGGGTTGGCGACGCGGGCATAACCCATGAGGAAGGTGTCCGTGCCGAACAAAACAGTTGCATTCGTATCGTAACACATTTCGGGAACGATTTTGTAATGCAGTGGGGATGGATAATAGAAACTATAAACGCCAGAAAGTATGGGCAGCATTGCGCCGCCAGTTAATCCAAATGAATGGAACAGCGGCATGGCATTGAAGACAATATCTTGGGCGCTGAAGCCGATCCGGGCGGCAGCTTGCAAACGATTGGCGTTTAGATTTCGATGCGACAGAACAACCCCTTTTGGAACGCCCTCTGAGCCGGACGTAAACAAAACCACTGCCGGGTCACTAGGGTTCAGCGTTGCTCCGGCCGCTTTCAATGCTATGGCGCTAAAGTATTTCTGAGCTATTGCGCGAACCTTATCAATGACACCCACAGTATCGCGAATATCCTCGAGATATACGATGCGACAGTGTTTTTCGAGCACAGCTAAATCGGTTTCCATCTCGCCTGCTTCAATAAATTTGCGCGAGGTCACGATGGTCGTTGCCCGAACCGCGGTGCAAGCGGCCGCCATGTTGGTGGCTCCGGTTGAAAAATTGAGCATGGCGGGAACTCGGCCATAGGCTTGAAGACCGAAAATCGTCAGCAAAGTGCCGATGATGTTTGGCAGTAGCACGCCCACATATTTTTGATTTGGGGTGAGCTTGGCAATTTTGCGACCAAGAATAAAACTCCCCATAATCACGCGATTATAAGACGTGGGCTTTCGTTGAATATCCTCAACAATCTTGTGGCCACCACCATGAACGGCTCTCGCATCCAGCAAAGCTTCAAACAGCGTTTGATCGGCGTTCGAAGTGGTGAACACCATATCGCTCATCACGTCATAAAGTTTATTGGCTTGATGCTCGCGTAAGTTTGAACCTTTCAATTCTGGCGGGGCGTCAAATTTCACTGGGGGCAAAAATGTGATCGTGATTTTGGGGAACCAGCGCAGACGAAGTTTTCCCTTCATCCGCGAGAACTTCGAAAATTGTGCGCCGTCAATGCGAACAGGGAGAACTTTTGCATCAGCCATTTGCGCAATGGCACCAGGGCCTTCATAGATTTTCATCAGAGTCCCAGTTACGGTCAATCGTCCTTCTGGGAAAATCACCACACGGCTGCCTTTTTTAACGACATCCACCAAAGTGCGGATAGCCAATGGATTAAGGGGATCAATGGGTGCGAGATCAAACAAAGTAAAAGCTGGTTTGACCCACCAGCGATTGGCCATGTGGGTGTTGATCGCAAAGGTCGTACGGTCGGGCATGAATGCTGAAAGTAGCGGACCATCAAGCAAGGAAGTGTGGTTCGCAACGATTACTGTTTTCCGCCCAGCCGCCTTATAATGTTCAAGACCCTTCACTTCGACGCGGAACAACAGTTTGAATAGCCATTGTGCGAAACTTTGAATGAGCTCTTTTGGCAAAAGCACGATGCTCCAAATTGCGGCCACTGCATTCGCGATGGCAAGTGTCAGAAACAATCCGCGGATTGACATATGTTGCAATAGGGCGACTGATAACAAAGTGGCGGTGATCATAAATATTGCGTTGATTACATTATTCGCTGCAATTACGCGGGAACGCTTTGGCGGGGATGCCTTAACCTGCATAATTGCGTTCAAGGGTACTGCATAAATGCCGCCAAAAAACGCCGTCATAAAGAGATCAAAGCCCACCCGCCAACTAGACCAGTCAGCAAAAAACACGCTGAGACCATTGAGCTTTGTTCCCGCTAGTCGGGCATTCACATCGCCAGATGAAAAATAGAGATCGATCATAAAAACCGTCATCATGATCGCAGCGATGGGCACATATTTTGCTGTTACTTCACCTTTTAACAAAATGCTGGTGAGCATAGAGCCAAGACCAATGCCGATTGTAAATGTTGCGATAAAGACATTGGCAACATTCTCATTGGCCAACAGAACGTTCAAAGTGAAAACGGGAAATTGGGTCAACAAGATTGTGCCGACAAACCAAAACCATGATGCGCCAATAACCGCCCAAAACAAATCACGTCGTTCACTGGCGTAACTTAAAAGCTTGCCAGTTTGGCGGACGAGGTTCCAATCCATCTTGTGATCAGGAGAGCTTGCGGGAGCAGCCGGCATCTGCATTGCGGCATACCAAGCGAGAACTGCTAACCCAACCAGAACGACGCATAGAATAATGCGCCCGATGTCGTTCAACACAAGAAGCCCACCAAACATTGTGCCGAGTAAAATGGTCACAAAAGTTCCCATTTCGATCATGCCATTGCCAGCGACAACTTCGTCTTGTTTTAAATATTGAGGTAAGACACCGTACTTAATTGGACCAAAAAACGCTGCCAAAGTTCCTGCGAAAAACAGTACCGTGAGGTGGAGGTAAGGATTGTCCATCCAGAGGCTGAAGCCGCCGAAAGCCATGGCGAAAATCTCAACAAATTTAATGCGCCGCGCCAAAATGGCTTTATCAAATTTATCTGCCAATTGTCCCGCGATGGCTGAGAACAGGAAATAGGGCAAAATGAAAAGTGCCGTTCCAGCCTGGACAAATGCCGTTGCGTTCCAACCCTGATTAACGGCCAGATCAAAGGTAATGAGTATGGAAATGGCGTTGCGCAAACCATTATCATTAAATGCGCCGATTGCTTGAGTTACAAAAAGGGGAAGGAAGCGTTTGGTTTTCAGAAGAGAAAATTGACTGGTGCCACTCATGGAGAATACCCTACCCGGAGAATCTGTTTATTTTTTGTCGATCTGTAGAAAATCACAGATTTGATGATAAGTAACCAAATGATTATTTGCCGTTAATTCAGCCCCCGCCGAAGTTAACTTTGAAAGTCGAGTTGGCGAAGTGCTAAATCCAATAAAATGGACGCCGTGCTGAAGTCCAGCTTTGACATCATTGAGATTATCACCAATGTAAACCACCCGGGTTTTGGGGATGGTGAGTTTTGATAATGCGCGACCTAGAATTTCTGACTTGTGGCCGCCGCCGTCAGCACCGAAGGCCAGGCCTGAAACCGGTTGCCAAAGGCCAAGAGTTTCAAGCCTCATTTGTGCTGCGGCGCGAAAATTTGCAGTAGCCATGCCAAGTCGAACTTTGCCATTTAGTTTTCGAATGAGGTCCCTTGCGCCGGGAATAGCGGTGGTTTCGATTTGACCGCTCAACAACCGCGCCCGCAAGACTTCAAGATATTCGGCTTTCACGATTTCGTTTTCGTTAGCGGGTAAACCATATCGAACAAGAATTTCTGCGATAATATTTTCATCGTTGCGAATTTTGTATGAGTTCCAATCGCGAGAAAGTTTGGATGCATCGAACCGTTTGGTGAAAGGCACAAAAAATGCCTCTTCCTCAGCTGCTGTTAACTCCAGCAAAACGCCATCGACATCAAAAATAACGCAAGCGTCAATCATGAACCATGCGGGGCGTCATTTCGATGAGCGTTGGCCCTTTGGCAGTGAGCGCTTTTGCAATCGCAAGACTTAGCGCTTTGAGATTCTTGGGTTGTTCAACGTCCATGCCATAGGCACGACCCAAGGCTTGGAAATCAGGATTGCGCAAAGTGACGGCGTTGGGTTGAATGCCTTTTTGCACCATGTCATCTTTGATGGCGCCCAAGACTTCGTTGTTCCAGAGTAAAACAATCAGTGGCAATTCATGCTCCACCGCCGTGCCCAGCTCATTGAGGGTGTATTGAAAACCATAGTCGCCAGCAAGAGCCACGACGGGGGTGTTGCCGACGCCGAATTTTGCACCAATGGCCGCGGGCAAGCCAAAGCCCAAAGTGCCAAAGCCCACGGGATGGATCCAAGTGTTTGGTTTGAAGACCGGGAAAATTTCATTGGCGGCATAGGCAATCTGGGTCATATCCGAGCAGATCACAGTTTCAGCTGGAAGAGCCGCCCGGATGGTGCCAAGAATTTTTGTTAGCATAAGTCGCAGAGGTGATTGATCCGTACACGGAACAATTTGTGTTGCCGATTGCTGACTTGTGAAATGGGTTGCGATAGCAGCAACAGTTGGCGCGGCATCGCCGAGGATCGCGATTTCGGCGGTGTGTGGCCGCGCCAGGGATGAGGGGTCAATATCAATACGAATGAGGTTTTTCGAAATGATCGCCGTACTATTCCAGAAATCAGTTTCGGAAAGTTCAGTACCAACGGCCAAAATGCAATCAGCATTAGCTAAGAGGTTCTGGGTTTCCGGCAAGCCGAGGAGATAGCCCCAACAAAGCGGATGATCAGCGGGCACTGCGCCCTTGCCAGAGGTGGTTGTTAGGATCGGTGCGCCAATGGCTTCGGCAATTCTAAGTGCACTTGTTCCGGCAGCATGAGCACCGCCACCAAGGATAAGCATGGGGCTCTTGGCAGATTTTAGTTTTGTGATTGCTGCAGCAATGCCATCGGGATGGGCTTGTGGACGCTGAGGAGTTGGGCGTGGAATCCAACCCCCTCCTGCTGGAGCGCTTAAGAGGTCGAGTGGAATTTCTAAATAAACCGGGCGGGGACGGGCGGAAGCAAAATTAGCGAAGGCGCGGGCAATACAATCTTGCACATCTTTTGGCGTATAGGCCCGCATCGCAAAGCTGGTCACGGCTGCTGCGGCTTGGCGTTGATCGATCAATTCATGCAAACGTCCGCGCCCTTGTGCGCTGTCCGAGATATCGAGCGCGGAAGAGATCACG
>JAYUOP010000213.1:0-7070 GCA_043760745.1 Hyphomicrobiales bacterium | reverse complement strand
CAGTGAATTGTTATCGATAACAGACCTTAGCGAAAATTACATTGCTATGACAAGCCATTCCAAATTGTGACATCAAATCGCAAGACCGGCGAAGAAAGTGCACGAACTGCAAACTCCTAAGCCGTGCAGTAGGCTTTTCCTAGATATTTTGCGCTTCGCGAGCTTCTTGCTGTTCATTTATTGATCGACGTTGACAAGCGTGCACAATTGTAGTGTCTTACACAAATTACCAACCTGTATGATAGGTCAATGATGAACGCCGCAGTAAAGAGCAATGTACTATCTGACACAGACGAAAGCCTCGTCTCGCGGGCGATGAAGGCAATAAGCGATTACATCCGGGATGAGCAGCTTAAATTGGGCTTTCCAATCCCTAGTGAAGCAGCTTTTGCTCTTAAAGTAGGTGTGTCGCGCGCGGTTGTCCGTGAGGCCTTTCGGTCGTTGGCGGCTGTCGGTGTGATTGAAATTGGCAATGGTCGTCGCGCTCGTGTGGGCGGTATTGATGAAACGGTTTTGCCTATCATTCTTAATCATGCCGTCCTGACGGATCAGGTATCCATTCAACAAATTTATGACGTGCGCCGCACGGTTGAAATGCGGACGGTAACACTTGCTGCTTTACGCCGGACAAACGAAGAGTCCGTAGAAATTTCGCGTCTGGCCACAGCGATGGACCGGGATTTTGCTCATCCTTCAATTGTCAAAGAACATGACATTGCATTCCACGAAGCGATTTCGCGGGCGTCGAAAAATCCGTTGTTTACTCTGCTCGTCAGTTCCTTCCGGGTGGTGACGCAGCAGACGTGGCATATCGCATGGCACAGTCGTCCCTCGGATGTGGAGCGCCGGGACTCCATGGCCTGTCACATGCGGATTGCCGATGCTATCGCGCGGCAAGATACCAAGGATGCAGCAGCCTTCATGGCTGAGCATTTTGACAATTCGGTAAAAGCCTTGCTCGCTGCAGGGGTGACATAACCTCAAATGAAAATCACCAGCCTTGAAACCATTCGTATCGCTGAATTCGGCAATCTCTTGTGGCTGCGCATTCATACCGATGAAGGCATTACGGGGCTAGGCGAAACCTTCATGCATCCCGGAGCGGTTGAAGCCTATCTGCATGATGCCGTGGCACCACGCCTTATTGGCCGTGATCCATTGAGCATTGATGCAATTTCACGCGATCTGGTTGACCATTTGGGCTTTGCCGCCACAGGCGTTGAAACGCGCGCTGCTTCAGCGGTTGATATTGGCCTGTGGGATATCTTCGGCAAGTTTACCAATCAACCGATTGTGCAACTACTTGGCGGTTGGACGCGCAAAGAAATCAAAACCTACAACACCTGTGCTGGCACACATTACATGCGCAAAGGCCAATCACAATCGACGAAAAACTGGGGAGTAGAAACATCTGATCCGGCGTTGGGATTGAATGACCTCGACGCCTTTCTGAACCGTGCTGACGAGCTTGCGCAATCACTACTCGATGAAGGTATTACGGCAATGAAAATCTGGCCGTTTGATATCGCTGCGGAGGCCTCAAAGGGATGGTCGATTACCAACGAAGAACTGAAAACAGCACTCAAGCCTTTTGAAAAAATCCGTAATGCTGTGGGCGACCGGATGGACATCATGGTCGAATTTCATTCCATGTGGCAACTCATGCCCGCGATCCGGATTGCGCGCGCACTAGAGCCGTTTGATACTTACTGGCACGAGGATCCGATCAAGATGGATACGCTTGGTGACCTCAAACGTTATGCTGAAAATTCACGGGCACCTGTATGCGCCTCTGAAACACTGGCAACGCGGTTCCGCTTTCGTGATCTGCTTGAGACGCAAAGCGCAGGTGTCATCATGCTTGATCTTGCATGGTGTGGTGGCCTGTCGGAAGCGCGAAAAATTGCTGCCATGGCTGAGGCCTGGAAACTTCCCATCGCACCGCATGACTGCACTGGACCAGTGGTTCTGGCCGCATCCACACATCTTTCACTGAATGCACCCAACGCTTTGATCCAAGAGTCTGTCCGCGCTTTTTACAAGACTTGGTATCGCGATGTGGTCACAGAAGTTCCGCCTGTTAAAAACGGCATGATAACCGTTCCTACGGGACCAGGTCTGGGCCTTGATCTTCACCCAGACATTGATCGAAAATTCAAGGTCACAAGAAGACGTTCAAATTAAATTAAGAAACGCTGCAGCCATTCCGGTTGTGGTTTAAAATGGGAGAAACGAAAATGAAAATAAAACTTTTGAGAAGTGCAGTGGTTGCTATTGGATTGTTTGCCGGTGCGACTTCGGCATCTGCTGAAGGGCTCAACATCGCCTTTACAGTGCACTCCGCGGCTTCCAATACGTTTTGGCAAGCGGTAAAAAAAGGCTTTGATGATGCTTGCGGAAAAGTGAACGCCAGCTGTCAGATGATCTTCACGCAAACTGAAGGCTCAGTTGAGCAACAAGTTGCCAACATGCAAGCAGCAATTGCTGCCAAACCATATGCCTTAATCACATCCATCGTTGACAACAAAGCATATGATCAAGTGATTGCTGATGCACGCGCAGCAGGCATTGTCGTTATTGCCACTAACGTTGATGACTTAGAAGGTTCTGCCGGCAATGCACGACAAGCATTCATCGGGCAAGGCTTCTTGGCAGCTGGCCATTCGCTTGGCAAAGCGCAATCGGCCAACTTTCCAAAAGAAGGACCAATCAAGGTTCTCGTTGGCATTTCAGCACCGGGCCAAAATTGGTCAGAGCAACGCGGTGGCGGCGTTATGAAATTCCTTGAAGAATTCAAAGCCGCAAACCCAGGCAGAGACGTTAGCTTTGAGCGCATGGACTCTGGGACAGATTTAGCAATTGTAGCAGACCGCGTTGGCGCGAAATTGGCAGCTGATCCAACAATCAATGCTTATTTTGATACCGGCTTCTGGCATGCAGCGGTAGCTCGCGTCTTGCGTGATCGCGGCGTTCCAGCAGGCAAAGTGTTGCTCGGTGGCTTCGATTTAGTACCCGAAGTTCTCAATGAAATGAAAACTGGCTATGTGCAAGTGCAGATCGATCAACAGCCTTACATGCAAGGCTTCATGCCCGTCATGCAAGCTTACTTGTCACAAACAGTTGGACTTGCGCCAGCTGATATAGACACCGGACAAGGCGTAGTAACGCCAGACCAAGTTGATAAGATTATGGATTTGGCCAAGCAAGGTCTTCGCTAAAATTAACGTATTATGTTGGTCGGGCAAATATGCCCGACCAACACTTTTCAAGTTGGGAAAACAGCAATGAAACGACTGATGAAAATTTACATGGAGCGCCCGGAACTTGCGGGACTTGCACTTCTGATTGTATTGACGATTTTCTTCCAATACAAATCGGACGGTGTCTTCCTTAATCATTCAAATCTACAAGGCGTGTTGGGCATTTTGCCTGAAATGACTTTGGTTGCACTGGGCGTAACAGTGCTGATGATTTGCGGTGAGTTTGATTTGTCAGTTGGTTCAGTGTTTGCCCTGATGCCCATGGCTACTGCCATTATGTTGAATTATGGAGTGCCGTTTTTTGTCGCAACACTCATCGGTTTGTTACTGTGCGCTGCCATCGGATTTCTCAATGGCTTCATTACGCTTCGATTTTCCATTCCAAGCTTCATTACCACCCTGGGCATGCTGTTCATTGCCCGCTCATTGACTGTTGTGATTTCGGGTGGTTTTCCGCCTTTGTTGCCAACTGATGTTCCAACTTGGTTGTTCACCAGCTTTGTTGGGCCGGGCAATCTATTTCGAATGTCATTTCTATGGTTTGCAATAATTGCAGTAGCCATGGCAGCAATGCTTTCACTGACTAATTTTGGGAATTGGATCAAGGCCACTGGCGGCCAAGTTGATGCAGCAACAAGCATGGGCATCCCGGTTAACGCAACTAAGATTGCTTGTTTTATGTTGTGCTCAGTGCTTGCAGGTTTTGCTGGTCTCATTCAGGTACTCAGGCTTGGCTCACCTTTACCATCGTTGGGTGAGGGCATGGAGCTGCAAGCCGTGGCAGCAGCAGTAATTGGTGGCACCGCACTATCTGGCGGCATTGGAACCGTACTTGGGGCAATCATTGGTGCATTGCTCATTCGCGTCATTGATAACGGTCTGGTGTTATCAAAGATCGATGCCAACTGGTTCAAGTTTGCCATCGGCTTCCTTCTCATCTTCGCAGTCGTGTCTAACTCATGGCTTAGCCGTGCGGCCCGCCGCATTAAGTTGGAGGTATAAAATGACCAAACCAATCGTTGAATGTCGAAATCTCGACAAATGGTATTCCGGTGTGCATGCACTCAAAAACGTAAGCTTAAGTGTTATGCCTGGCGAAGTCGTCGGCCTCGTTGGTGACAATGGTGCCGGAAAATCGACCCTCATCAAATTGCTCTCAGGTGTGCATACGCCAGACACCGGCGAGATTCTGATTGATGGTCAATCGGTGAAAATTAACACGCCGAAGGCCGCTATGCGGCTGGGGATCGAAACGATTTATCAATATAACTCGATGGTTCCCACCATGTCGATTGCGCGCAATCTATTTATTGGTCGAGAGCCTTTATCCTATTCGTTTTGCGGTATTGGTCTGATGGATCAAAAACGCATGGCCCGTGAAAGTGTCGAAGCCATTGCAAACGTGGACTTGCATCTGCGCTCGCCCGATGCTCTCGTCGGCGAACTTTCAGGCGGCCAACGGCAAGGTGTGGCCATCGCCCGTGCCATGCATTTCAAATCAAAGTTACTCATTCTTGATGAGCCCACCAACCACTTGTCAGTGAAAGAAACCGACAAAGTCATTGGCTTTGTAAAGAGCCTCAACCAACAAGGTCTCACTGGAATTTTTATTAGCCACAACATGCATCACGTCTTTCAATCCTGTGACCGCATTGTAGCCATGGCACGCGGTCAAATCGTCTTCGATAGCCCGGTAGAGAAAACGTCTATCGACGAAGTGCACGGGTATCTCTAACGTTGATGCGCGCTCTCGCTGGTAAAAAAATTCTACTCACAGGCGCACTCGGCTCACTTGGGCAGGCGCAGGCGACGTTGTTGGCTGGGTCCGGTGCCGCACTTGTTTTGCTTGATCGGCCTGACGCTGCCGAAGGTCAAGAGTTTGCCGCAAGTCTTGCAAAAAAATCGGGGACTAAAATTCATTATATTGGACAAGATCTGAATGACCTCGAAGCGTCTCTGCAACGGGTTGAAGATTTGATCGTAGAGCACGGACCTATTGATATTTTGATCAACAATGCAGCCTTGATTGTCAACAAACCGTTTGATGATTTTTCGATGTCGGAATTTGAAGATCAAATGCGCGTTAATGCGGCCGCCGCTTTTGCCATGGTGAAGGCCGTGGCACCCGGCATGAAGACCAAGAACTATGGCAAGATTGTCAATTTCTGTTCACTGACGCTGAACGGCAGATGGAGTGGTTTTGTGCCTTATACTGCCACCAAGGGTGCCGTGTGGGGGCTTACTAAAACGCTGGCCCGAGAACTTGGGAATGCTGGTATTCGCGTCAATGCGGTTTCTCCCGGCGCTGTGGTGTCAGAAGCAGAAGCCCGCGTTTTTGGCAACAAGGCGCAAGAATACCACGATTGGATTGTTGAGAACCAATGCTTGAAACACCGCATTGAGCCGGAGCACGTTGCAGACCTCGTGATGTTTTTGGTGTCTCCCGCATCTGATATGATCACAGGGCAGGTTTTCAATATTGACGGTGGCTGGTGATGACCCGCTTCAAGGAGACTAAAAATTGTTCGAAGGAAATTTAACATGAGCCGGGATTATAGTTTAGTCGGAGAAGGCAACCGGATTGCCATCGAAACGGGCCTTGCCTCAGCCCAGTGGTACCACACCGATGTTCCGCGTGCCGCGATGAAAGAATTGATGCAACGTTCAGACGCTGCTGCAATGCGCGATACCTTGCTTTGGTTTGTGCTGCTTGGATGCTCACTCGCAGGCGGTGTTTATTTTTGGGGCAGTTGGTGGTGTGTGCCGTTTTTCTTTGTCTATGGCACGCTCTATGGTTCATCAAGCGATGCGCGCTGGCATGAAATGGGACATGGCACAGCTTTCAAAACCCAGTGGAAAAACACTGTTGTCTATCATATCGCCAGCTTCATGATCATGCGCAATCCAACGGCGTGGCGCTGGAGCCATGCCCGCCACCACACCGACACCATCATTGTCGGACGCGATGTGGAAATCGCACTGATGCGACCACCAGCCCTTCTCAAATGGCTGCTGAATTACTTTGGTATTGTTGATAGTTACCTCTCGCTGGTGGTTTTGTTGCGTCAAGCGTTTGGCGTGATCTCGCTCGATGAGAAGAGTTACATTCCGAAAGACGAGCAACCGAAAGCCATTTTCGTGGCACGCATTCATATCATGATTTATGCACTCACGATTGCAGCAGCACTGTATTTTGGGTCTTGGTTGCCGTTGATGATTATCGGCCTGCCTCGCCTTTATGGCGCTTGGCACAATGTGCTGGTGGGGTTGCTGCAGCATGGTGGATTAGCGGACAACGTACTTGATCACCGTCTGAATTCGCGCACCGTTTACATGAATCCAATAAGCCGCTTTCTCTATATGAATATGAACTACCATGTTGAACACCACATGTTTCCGATGGTGCCGTTTTATGCGCTGCCACGATTGCATGAGCTGATCAAGCATGACTTGCCCAAACCAAGTCCATCGATCTGGCATGCCTACCGCGAAATGTTGCCGGTTCTCTTCCGGCAATTGCGTTCAGAAGAGTATTTTCTCAAACGTGATTTGCCACCGACAGCAAAGCCATACCGCGAGGAATTTCACGTTGTTTCACTTGCACCAGCAGAATAATTTGGAGACAAAAATGGCTCGCAAAAAACCCACCATTGCTGATCTCCGCGCTCTCAAGGGAAAATCTCAACTGACCATGTTGCGGATCTTTACGCTTGAAGAGGCAGAAGCCGCAGAGCAGTCAGGCATCGACATCGTGTCCCTTCCGCCGGAGTTGTTGACCCATCCCCGTTATCGTCACGTGGCACCATCGCT
>JAYUOP010000212.1:0-2874 GCA_043760745.1 Hyphomicrobiales bacterium | reverse complement strand
ATGGTGTTCAGCTCATTGCCATGGTCGGTTTGAAAAGCCAAGGAGAAGGCGAGCTGCAAGAATTTGAGCGCCGGGTCAAAGGTTGGCCGATCGTTCGTGAGTGTTACACTGTGGCCGGTGGTGCTGATTTTATTCTCAAATGTGTGGCGCGGGATTTGGATGCGGTGCAAAGTTTTGTGATGGGGGCCCTTTCAGCCGCACCAAATGTAGATAGTGTGAAAACCAGTTTGATATTGCGCGTGGCGAAAGATGAACCGGGGGTTCCTCTAGTATGACCACGGCAAAAGATTGGCTCAGGCTTTCGGCATCGGCAGGAACGGCCGTGGTGGTTGGTTTTGCCGCCAGCATTTTGATTATTATGGAGGCGGCTCGGGCGGTTGGCGCTTCGCCTTCGCAACAGGCGTCGTGGGCGGCGTCCCTTTGTTTTGGGATGGCGATAACCTCTCTGGTTTTGTCTTGGCGCTATAAAATGCCAATCATCACCGCGTGGTCAACGCCGGGTGCTGTGTTGATTGCGACCAGTGGCGCTGGCATTTCTTATGAAAAGGCGCTTGGGGCGTTTGTTGTGGCAGGGCTGCTGATGGCCGCAACGGCGTTGATCACCCCCATATCGCGCGTCATTGCCCGCATTCCAGCACCAATAGCAGCGGCCATGCTTGCCGGCGTCTTGTTGAAATACACGTTGGGGGTGCCGGGAGCAGCCCTTGCTATGCCTTATTATGTGACGCCGCTCATCGCTTTGTTTTTTGTTTTGCGCATGGGATATGCGTTGTTTGCCGTTCCGGTGATTGTGGTTTTGGCCGTTGCTTTCGCTGCGTTCGGTGGGCAGATGCAAGGACCATGTTGCGGCTTTGGCATTACGTCCTTGGAATTGGTTACCCCACAATTTGATTATGCTGTGGTGATTGGTTTAGGTGTGCCTTTGTATCTTGTGACAATGGCTTCGCAAAATTTGCCGGGCTTTGCGGTGTTGCGGGCGGCAGGCTATCAGCCACCCGTTTCGCCTTGTCTATTTGTCACTGGAATTGGCAGTGCTCTTCTTGCCCCTTTTGGATCGCACGCCGTAAATATGGCGGCAATTACAGCAAGTCTGGTGACCGGTCCCGACACCCACCCTGATATGGAGCAGCGTTGGAAAACAGTGTTTCCATATGCCGTGATGTACATTGCCGTGGGGTTGGCCGCAGCGACTTGCATTGAAATTCTTGGCGCGCTGCCTAAGCCATTGATTACTGCCGTTGCAGGGCTTGCTTTGTTTTCCCCGTTGATGGGCGGAATGGCTGCAATGGTTAAAGAACCTCGCGAAATTGAAGCTGCTTTGGTCACCTTCATGGTCACCGCGTCAGGTCTTGCAATCTACAGTATCGGCTCTGCATTTTGGGGCTTGGTGGCGGGGTTGTTGGTTTGGGGTTTGCGAAAACTGCACAAGTGATATCGCTTGCATTGATATTCCCGATGACTATCTTAGAAATAGGAGACATGTGATGAACATCAAAGCTATTGTGCACGAAGCAGAAGAAGGTGGATTTTGGGCTGAAGTTCCGGCGATTCCGGGCTGTGCCACGCAAGGCGATACGCTTGACGAATTGCTCGCCAACTTGCGCGAAGCCATTGAAGGGTGTTTGAGTGTTGACGTTGCTCCCGTTTCAATAACCTCAAATCAGCGCATTTTTGAGATTGCTGTTTGAAAGAAATCTCAGGCAAAGTATTCGCCCGTGCCATTGAAAAACAAGGATGGGAACTTTTGCGTGTTGCCGGAAGTCATCATATTTATGGCAAAGACGGGAGCATTGTCCGATTGTCAGTTCCGATCCACGAAAGTAAAGCTCTAAAACTTGGGCTATTGCGGCATTTGATGAGGCAAGCCGGGATTACTGAGCATGATGTTTAACGAATTGCGCTAGGAACTAAAATCTTGTGTAGTCACTCTTTCACTTTCACGTCTATTTCGGGAACACCGATGCCGCTTGCGGAACTCCGTGGTTCGGTTGTCCTCGTTGCGAACACCGCTTCTGAATGCGGATATACGGGGCAATATGCGGGGTTGGAGGAATTGTATCTGAAATATAAAGATCAAGGCCTCGTGGTTATTGGGGTTCCTTGTGATGATTTTGGTGGGCAAGAGCCGGGCCAGCCTGAGGAAATCGCAGGTTTTTGTCAGAGGAATTATGGTGTTACGTTTCCATTGACTGAAAAAACCAAAGTCGTGGGGGCTGAAGCGCATCCGTTTTATCAATGGGCGGGCGAAAAGGCCGGATTATTGGGACGGCCAAAATGGAATTTCCATAAGTATCTCATTGGTCGTGATGGTCAATTTATCGATTGGTTTTCAACGCCAGCCAAGCCCATGGGTCCAAAGATTACCGCTGCTGTGAAGGCAGCGCTTGCGGCAAAATGAAATCGTCCGAAGTTGAAATTTTGATGCTGCCGGGTTTTGGCGGGGCGGAAGAGGGGCATTGGCAGCACCGCGTGGTGGCCAAACTTTCTACGGCGCGGTTTCTCGATCAAGATGATGACTTGTATTCATCGCATGCGGAAATCGTTGAACGGATTGTGGATGCTGTTTCGGCAGCGCGGCGACCAGTGGTTTTTATCACCCATTCAATGGGCGGATATTTGCTCGCGCATTCTGCATCGCATGTGATCGCGGCGGGTTTTGGCGCGAAGCTGGCTGGCGCCTTTATTGTTGTGCCGCCGCATGAAGATTATTTACAAAGCCTTGCCATTGATGCAGCATTTCTGACGATACCGCGTGCACCCTTACCTTTTCCGTCGCTCTTGGTTGCCAGCAGCAATGATCCTCATTCCAACCTTGAGCAATCAGCCGATTTAGCATTGGCTTGGGGATCGCAATTTGTGGAAGCAGGGGAGGCT
>JAYUOP010000211.1:0-7126 GCA_043760745.1 Hyphomicrobiales bacterium | reverse complement strand
CATTGTCAATATCGTTGGCGATCAAGCGACCTATCATAATCAATATGATCCACCTCTGTCAGCGGACACGGCGGGGTTGGCTGGCACTGTTTCCGCTTGGGTGCGGACGAGCATGACGGCGGTAGAAGTTGGCCACGATGCTGCGATTGCTATCCAGCAGGCGAATACTTCACCCGGCCACATTGCCACGCTGATTTTACCAGCGGACACAGCATGGACAGAAGGCGGGGTTCCAGCGGCGCGATTAGAGATTGACGCGCCTTTCGGTATTGACGCGCGGACTGTGTCCGATATTGCAGAGGTTTTGCGGACGCAAAAGAATGTTTTGATTTTGCTTGGTTGCAAAGGTCTTCGCGCCGACGCTCAGGTTCAAGCTGATCGGATTATCGCGAAGACGGGTTGCCGAGTTATGGCCGAGTCCATCAATGGTTTGCATCAACGAGGTTCGGGGCGGCTGCCATTAAGCCGGGTGCCCTACCCGGCTCCGGCCGCGATTGCGGCTTTGGCTGAAGTTCAACAGATTATTTTAGTCGGTGCAAAAGCACCGATTGGATTTTTTGCTTATCCCAATATGCCAAGCAAACATTATTCAGAGTCAGCGGCGGTTTATACTCTCGCGTCGATCGCACAGGATGCCGCTTTGGCTTTGGCGATGCTGGCGGATGAGCTGGGTTGTGGTCCGGCTGAAGTTATGTATCAAGGCGGGCGGCCAATGGTTCCGCAAGGGCTTCCAACATCAGCGGGCTTTGGCCAAATGCTGGCGGCGGTGATGCCGGAGGATTGCATTATTGCTGACGAGTCCATTAGTTTTGGGGGCGAATTTTTTGGCGCGAGCCATAATGCACCACCGCATGATTGGATGATGGTGACAGGTGGGGCGATTGGCTATGGCTTGCCTGCTGCCACGGGAGCCGCAGTGGCAGGCAAAGGGCGGCGCGTGATTTGTCCGCAAGCGGATGGTTCGGGGATGTATACTTTGCAAGCGCTGTGGACGCAGGCGCGCGAGAATTTACCGGTGACCACTGTGATTTTGGCTAATCGCAAGTATCAGATTTTGATCGGCGAATATGCCAATGTTGGCGCTAACCCCGGACGCACCGCAATGGATATGCTTGACCTTGGCAACCCAGATTTAGACTGGGTCAAGCTTGCCAATGGCATGGGCGTTGAAGCCGCTCGTGTTTCAACGTTAGAGGATTGCGCTGCGCTGATGCAGCGATCGTTTGGGAAGTCTGGACCGTTCGTGATTGAGTTAATGATTTAACTGTTCACCAATTGTGCGGCTAGTCGATTGTGTTTTGCAGCTAAATTCCGCGTGTCTACGGTTTGCAGCTCACCTTCGCGCACGATAACTTTACCGTTGATGATGCTCCACGACACTTTGGCGGGTTGGGCGAAAATCAACGCCGCAACGGGGTCATGCAAGGCGCCCGCGAATGATAATTCTCGCAAATCAAAAGCTACGAGATCAGCAGCCATATTTGGTTTCAAAGCGCCTATATCTTTTCGATTGAGAACTTTTGCGCCGCCGATGGTTGCCAATCCCAGAGCTTGTCTGGCACTCATGGCGGCTGGACCATTTTGGACACGTTGCAGCAACATGGCTTGGCGAGCTTCGGCTAACATGTGGCTACTATCATTTGAGGCGGAACCATCAACACCGAGCCCGACTGACACGCCATGGGCGCACATTTTTCCGATTGGGGCGATACCCGATGCAAGACGCATATTTGAACATGGGCAATGGGCGATGCCGGTTTTAGTTTTGCCGAACGTGCGAATGCCTGCATCATCCAGCTTTACACAATGGGCATGCCACACATCGGGGCCGACCCACCCCAAATCTTCGGCATATTCGGCAGGCGTTTTTCCGAATTGCGCGAGGCTGTAAGAAACATCATCATCATTTTCGGCCAAATGCGTGTGCAAAGAAACACCGAGCCCGCGCGCAAGTACAGCCGCCTCACGCATCAAATCGCGGCTCACCGAAAATGGCGAACATGGAGCAAGAACAATGCGGCGCATAGAATAATCATGCGCATCATGGAATGTCTCGGTGAGGCGTTGCATGTCTTTCAGAATTGCAGATTCATTTTCAACGACACTATCAGGCGGGAGGCCACCTTGGCTTTCGCCTACACTCATGGCGCCCCGCGCGGCATGAAAACGCATGCCAATATCTTCAGCGGCGGAAAGGCTGTCTTCGAGGCGGCAGCCATTCGGGTAAATATAGAGGTGATCACTTGAGGTGGTGCAGCCGGATAAAATTAACTCGGCCATGGCGGTTTGGGTGGAGGTGTAAATCATCTCCGGCGTGAGACGGGCCCAAATCGGGTAAAGAGTTTTGAGCCAACCGAAGAGATCCACATCTTGGGCGGCGGGAACGGCTCTCGTCAATGTTTGGTACATATGATGATGCGTGTTGATGAGGCCGGGCAGCAGAATGTGACCGGTGAGGTCTATGGTTTCAGTGGCCGTTTCCGGTAGACTGGCGCGCGGGCCGATGCTGACTATGCGATTATTCTCAATATAGATCGCATGGTTCTTAAGTTCGCGCCGGGTGTCATCCATAGTGGCGATGATTTCGGCGTTAATAAGAAGTAGTGAGTTCATAGCCTCAATCCTGCTTGTCAATCAACACGACTCGAAAATCATTTACATTGGTGTGGGTTGGTCCGGTAATGATTTGGTTTTTGAGAGACGCGAAAAATGTGTGGGCGTCATTATTATTCAGTACACTGACAGGATCAATGCCGAGCGCTTTGGCGCGGGTGAGGGTTGTGGGATCGATGACTGCACCGGCAATTTCAGCGGCACCATCAACGCCATCGGTATCGGCGGCGAGAGCATAAATTTTTGCTGCACCATTGAGCTTTAAAGCGAGGGAGAGGAGATATTCAACATTGCGACCGCCGATGCCACCCCCGCGCATTGTGACACTGGTTTCGCCGCCGCAGATTATTGCGACGGGAGGTTTTGCGGGTTGGCCAAAGCGGCGGGATTGTTGGGCGATACCTGCCATGATGATACCGAGTTCGCGGGCTTCGCCTTCGATGGCGTCACCTAAAATGAGTGTGTAATATCCCCCATATTTTGCAAGTTCCGCTGCCGCAATTAACGACAGTTGCGGCGAGGCAATGCAATAGGCGGTGGCGTTGACAAAACGGTGGTCATCGGGCTTTGGGGTTTCGTCGCGGGCTTCCGTAAGATGTTTCATGATGCTTGGCGCAACAGAGATATTGTAGTTTTGAATTACAGCCAGCGCATCGCCGAAAGTTGTTGGATCGGGCACAGTGGGGCCGGAGCCTACGGCCGCGAGATCGTCGCCGGGCACGTCCGAAATAATGAGACTGAGAACCCGCGCAGGATAAGCAGCGGCGGCGAGACGGCCCCCCTTGATGCGGGACAAATGCTTGCGGACGCAATTCATTTCGGCAATTGGCACGCCAGATTTCAGAAGTGCGCGATTGAGGTCGCGCTTTTCTTCCAGGCTCACACCATGGACAGGTAGCGGCAGCAATGAAGACGCGCCACCGGACATCAGCGCGATGACGAGATCATCTTTCGTGAGTTCACCAACAAGATCTAACATGCGGGCAGCAGCATCAGCGCCTTTGCCATCGGGAACGGGGTGAGCAGCTTCAACGATTTCAATCTGCTGGCAAGGAACAGCATGGCCATAGCGGGTCACAATGAGACCCGAAAGCGGGCCATTCCAATTCTGTTCGAGGCATTGCGCCATGGCCGCAGAGGCTTTGCCAGCGCCCACAACAATGGTGCGGCCTTTGGGTTTGGCGGGCAGAAATGGCAACATACAGTTATGCGGTTGAGCAGCACTAACGGCAGCGGCGAACATATCGCGCATAAGTTTTTCGTGACGTTCAGACATAATCTTGCATCCAGCTCAGGCCATCTTGTGTTGTGGTGCGGGGTTTGTATTCGCAACCAATCCAGCCATCGTAGCCAAGACTTTCGATATGGCGCAAGATATGGCGATAGTTGATTTCTCCGGTGCCGGGCTCATGGCGAAGTGGTGCATCGGCGATTTGGATATGGCCGATCTGGGGCATGAGTCTGGTGAGGGTGTGGGTGAGTTCACCTTCCATGCGCTGCATGTGATAGACATCATATTGGAATTTTATGGGTTCACCACTTTCAACGATTGCGCGAATTGCGTCGTTTGAACGGTTTAGGAAGTAGCCGGGAATATCGTAGATATTGATCGCCTCAATGACGAGTTGAATGCCGGCGGCATTGAGGGCAGCACCAGCTTTAGCGATGTTATTCACGTAAGTCTGCCATAGGATTACGGGCGCGATATTGGCGGGAGCAATTCCAGCGAGGCAGTTTACGGTTTTGCAATTGAGCGCTTTTGCCCAAGCGATCGTGGTTGGAATACTGGCCGCGAATTCGGCGACGCGGGCGAGGTCGCAAGCGAGGCCGCGATCACCTTTTTCCCAATTTCCGGCGGGCATATTAAAGAGGGCTTGCGTGAGATTGAATTTCGTCAGTTTACTGATGATATCGTTTTCACGATAAGCATATGGCGCGACGTATTCGACGGCTTTGAACCCGGCGTTTGCGGCGGCTTCGAAGCGATCAAGGAATGGTAGCTCGGTGAAGAGCATGGAGAGATTAGCGCTGAATTTGAGCATGAGGTCTCTCGGATTTATATGAGTAGTAAAGTGGCCCTCATCCGGCGCTTCACGCCACCTTCTCCCACGCCAAGGGGGCGCAGGAGAAGTGAAACGAATTGGCCCCTTCACTTCTCCCGTTTGCGGGAGAAGGTGGCCGAAGGCCGGTTGAGGGAACCTTACTTACTGTGGCAGTTTGTCGTCTACGCCTTTGACGTACCAGTTCATGCCGAGGATGTCGCCATCGCCCAAGGGTTTGCCAGCTTCACCAACTACGGTTCCATCTTGACGCGTGATAGGACCGGTGAAGGGATGAAGCTTGCCAGAGCGAATGGCCTCGGTTGTTTCAGCCGCCATTTTGGCAACGTCTTCTGGCATATTGGTGAAAGGCGCAATTTTGACCGTGCCTTCAGCCAAACCGTCCCACGACTGTTGTGACTTCCAAGTGCCGTTCAACACATCGTTGACGCGGCGGACATAGTATGGACCCCAGTCATCAACAATTGCGGTGAGCTGTGATTTTTCAGCAAACTTGATCTGGTCAGAAGCTTGACCGAAACCGAGCTTGCCTTGCTCTTGGGCGACCTGAAGAGGCGCTGTTGAGTCAGTGTGTTGCACCATAATGTCAACACCTTGGCTGAACAGGACCTTGGCGGCGTCGGCTTCTTTGCCGGGATCAAACCAGGTGTTGGCCCAAATGATTTTGACTTTGAAATCTGGGTTTACAGTTTGCGCACCGAGCATGAATGCGTTTATGCCAGCGACCACTTCAGGAATTGGGAAGGACACGATATAGCCAGCCGTTCCGGTCTTTGACATTTTAGCGGCGATTTGCCCGATGATGTAACGACCTTCATGGAACTTCGCATTATAAGTGGTTACGTTGTCAGCGGTCTTGTAACCAGTAGCGTGTTCAAATTTTACATCTGGATATTTGGCGGCAATTTCGAGGGTTGGCTCCATGTAACCAAACGATGTGGTGAACACGATTTTGCAGCCGTCGCGCGCCATACGCTCAATGGCAGTGGCGCTATCGGCTTCTGGAACACTTTCCACGAATACCGTTTCAACTTTATCGCCCAATGCGGTTACTACGGCTTGGCGGCCTTGGTCGTGCTGATAGCTCCAGCCATAATCACCAACAGGGCCCACATAAATCCAGCAGGCCTTTAATTTTTCAGCTTGAGCCGAAGCAGCGCCAGCGCCCAAAGCAAGGGCGAGTACGGCGGCAGATAACATAATTTTCTTCATTATTTGGTTTCCCTATTATTTTTTTATCGATCAGGCACAAAAGATTGGCCGAGACAAGCAGGGGTGTTTGCCCGCATGAGCAGCCGGTTTCCGGAAATTACAACCAGTGCAATCACCGTAACAATATAGGGCAGACTTGACAACAGCTGAGGCGGAATGCCCCAAGCGAAGGTCTGCACCATGAATGACAGAATAGAAATACCGCCAAACAGATAAGCGCCAATTACGACGCGGTATGGCAGCCAAGACGCGAAAACCACAAGAGCGAGGGCGATCCAGCCGCGGCCGCTCGTCATGTTCTCGATCCATTGCGGCGTATATGATAAAGACAGAAAACCGCCCGCCAAGCCAGAGCAAGCGCCACCGAAAAGAACACAGAGATAGCGCACCATGATAACAGGATAACCCATCGCATGGGCAGAGCTGTGATTATCGCCTATGGCGCGGACGATGAGGCCTGCCTTGGTTTTAAAAAGGAACCACGAGGTTGCGGCGGTTATAATGAATGATGCGATAATCAGAATATCGATCCCGAAAAACTTTGGTAACTTAGCGATTGGTTGGCCGACAAGGCTTTCGCCGATCAAGCCAGAAAGACCGAGCCCGAGGAGCGTTATTGAGAGGCCAGTGGCCACTTGGTTTGACACCAAAGTGAGCGTGAGAAAACCGAAGAGCAATGCCATAACCATGCCGCCAAGAATGGCCGAAAGAATGCCAATGTAAGGATTGCCCGTTAAAAAGGTTGCGCCAAATCCGGCGACAGCCCCCATGATCATCATGCCTTCAACGCCTAAATTTAACACTCCAGAACGCTCGGTGACTAACTCACCAATAGCGGCAAGCAGCAGTGGCGTGGAGGCGGCGATAACGGTGAGGGCAATTGCAATGAATTGATCCATCATGCTCTCCGCAATAGTTTGATGCGGTACAAAATAAGCGTGTCGCAAGCCAAAATGAAGAAGAGCAATATGCCTTGGAAGACGCGGGCGATTTTATCAGACACATGAAGTGTGGATTGCGCCGCCTCACCACCGATAAAACTTAGGGCCAGAACCAAACCCGCAATAATTGCACCAATCGGATTTAGTCGCCCGAGGAAAGCCACGATAATGGCCACGAAACCATAGTTTGGCTCATAAGGCGTTTGCAATTGGCGGCCAACGCCCATGACATCGCAAGCGCCGGCAAGGCCTGCCAATCCGCCCGATACTGTAAAGCAGAAATAAATGGCGCGATTTTCA
>JAYUOP010000210.1:0-2880 GCA_043760745.1 Hyphomicrobiales bacterium | reverse complement strand
GTAATACCAGCATAAACCAATGCTCCGAAACTTAGCAAAGCTTTGGCGAACAACAAAACCATCGCAAGAAACAAGAAATTGCCAAAAGTCGGTGTGATGTCGATAAATGAAAAAACAGCGTTGACGGCCTTGGTTACCATGGAAGGGTTATCTTGTTGACCTTCTATAATAGAAAACCCGGCAGGTAGCAGGGTCGCAATTCCCAAAACTTCGGAAACGCTCGCAAGCAATAAACATATTAAAACCAGCCATGGTTTGGTTTTGCCGGTATGAAAAAAAATCTTAAAAACTTGGTTCATTTTGGGCGCGATCGCTTTCTGACTTTGGAATTATTGAATTAGAGCGTATGGAACGGCAACTCAAGTCCGGTTGACGATGTGCATGAAATCTATGATTTTTAAATTTGCTCAACGCTTTGTTTTGCAACCATTTGCTAGACAAGCTCGCGGCTTAACTTTAGGCACGCGAACAGTCGTGTTTGATGCCCAACAGCGCGTTCTGTTGGTGCGCCACTCCTATGCTCCGGGTTGGTTGTTTCCGGGTGGCGGGGTGGATCGCGGCGAAACATTGACGCAATCCGCCATTCGCGAAATTGATGAAGAAGCGGGTGTCGTGGCCAAAGGACCGCTGTTGCTTCATGGAATGTTTTCTAACGAAAGCCAATTTAAGGGTGATCACGTGGCCTGTTATGTGTTGCGCGAGTTTGAACGCAAGAATTGGCAGCCGAATTTGGAAATTAGAGAAGCGGCATTTTTCCCTCTAAATGACTTACCAGACGGCACCACAGGTGGCACCAAGCGGCGCTTAGACGAAATCCTGCATGGAAAACCACCAGCCGCGCATTGGTGATTCTCCACTTGACCGCGGTGGAATTGGCCGTTAATTCGCAATTGTCATGAACATCGCCCACAAATTCTTAAACCGACGACGAACAGCAATTTTATTGTTGGTTTGAGTAATTTCGTTTGCGTGGAGCAATCAAAATTACATGGTTTTTAGATTGATTTGCGAGTTCTATGATGACTAATCCTTATATATTGTCGGCAACCCAGATATCGGACACACCCGCTATAGAAGCCCTTCTTGATCAAAGTTTTGGTCTCGAGCGGCGCACAAAAACATCATATCGTCTGCGCGAGGGCAGCACGGCAGCAGAGGGGCTTTCTTTTGTGGTGCGTGACGATGAAGTTGGGATTTCTGGAAGTATAAGTTATTGGCCAATGCGCATTGGTCTTGAAGGGACACCTGCTCTAATGCTTGGTCCTTTGGCTGTTCACTCCGATCGGCAAAATCGGGGGATTGGCTTAGTTTTGATGCAGCAAACATTGGCGCATGCGAAATCCCTTGGCCATAAACTGGTCCTTCTTGTTGGTGACGAGCCATATTATGCCCGTGTCGGATTTCAACGCGTACCGCACGATAAGATATTGTTGCCCGGACCTCTGAACCGGGCGCGATTTTTATTTCTGGAGTTGCAAAACGATGCACTGGTCGGTGTGCAAGGGTTAGCGTTGCCGCCGTGGCGCTTTGATGAAATATCAGCGACCTTCGCGGAACCACATCGCACAGGCCACCAAGAGCAAACTGGCCAGCGCCAATAACGTTCCAAATAATGGAACTTCTTTCAACGACAACACGCGAAACTGATTGTTGGCGCGCAAGGCCATCCAACCTGACCCTGCTTTGGAGGAGTTGTTAGCGGACTGGCTGATGCGCGGCATGCCATCTTCAAGCCATGCAACGCCACCGCTGGTGACGCTTGCTAGCGGTTGCATCAACGCGGCAGTTGCCTTGAGATTTTCTGCTTCTTTGGCATCACCAGCGCCCATCGCTGCAGCCGCTACAAATGCGCCATCTTCAACAATATGCATTCCAATTTCTGAAGTTGGAACGCGGGCGCTAAAAATTCCGGGTTCACTTTGGCTAAGTTTTATGGACAATTTTTTTGCGGATGGCAGCGTAAGCACAACATCATTTGCATTATCAGCCATGGTCTGGCGTTCGATGAGCAAGGTGTCGCTTGTTTGGATTGCGGTTAGTGCTTCTTCTTCAAGGTCTGGTTCTTTCATGAGCCAATGCGCCATCCGGCGTAACAGTTCAGTTTGTGGCCCGCCGCCCTCAAATCCTCGTGCCCAAAGCCAGCCATGATCTGACAACATCTGAGCGACACGACCTTCGCCTTTGTGCGATAAAACCAACAATGGTTTGTTATCGTTGCCGGCCATTAGTGTTTCTTCTGGTAAGGCGTTGGCGGTATCAACAACGCGGAACCAGCGGCCCCACGTTGGCTTGCCATTACCAGAGCCCGGCAAATTACGCGTTACGGGGTGGCGATTTCCGAATGTGGTTACTTGCGGCGTGAATGGCGTTTCGGTTACGCTGCCGGTTGGCTCGGCCGCCAAAATGTCTGAAAGTGGGGTGGAATATAGACCATCTTCGGCGGCGAAATCTGGTCCTGAAGAAATCAAAACCGCGCCACCGCGGCGCACATAGTCTGCTACGTTGGCAAGATAGATTTCTGGCAAAATTGCTTGGCGGCGGTAACGATCAAAAATTAACAAGTCGAACTCGTCGATTTTTTCGAGAAACAATTCGCGAGTTGGAAATGCAATCAGCGCCAGTTCCTTGGTTGGGGTGCCGTCTTGTTTTTCTGGTGGCCGCAGAATTGTAAAGTGAACGAGATCAACTGCAGCGTCCGCCTTTAATAGATTTCGCCATGTGCGCTCACCGGCGTGTGGTTCGCCAGAAACCAGCAACACACGCAAGCGATCACGTACACCATCAAGGGTTACAATCGCGCGATTATTCTGCAAGGTTAGTTCATTGGCAAGCGGGCTTACAATAATCTCCAACATGTTTTGTCCAGCATGATCGACGGTG
>JAYUOP010000209.1:0-2899 GCA_043760745.1 Hyphomicrobiales bacterium | reverse complement strand
TGCGCCGCGAGCCAGCGCGTGTTCGAGTTCTTCGAGAACAATAACACCCGCGCCACCGGCGATGACAAAACCATCACGGTTTTTATCATAAGCGCGGGAAGCGGTTTCAGGCTTGTCGTTATATTTTGAAGACATAGCTCCCATGGCGTCAAAGAGCACGGACAGGGTCCAATCCAATTCCTCGCCACCGCCCGCAAACATCACATCTTGTTTGCCCCACTGGATCATTTCGGTAGCGTTACCAATGCAATGGGCTGATGTGGCACAAGCCGACGATATTGTGTAGTTTACGCCGCGAATGCCAAATGGCGTGGCGAGCACGGCAGAATGGGCAGATGACATTGACGGTGGCACGGCGAATGGACCAACGCGCTTCGGGCCTTTTTCGCGGGTGGTATCAGCGGCGGCAACAATGGTTTTGGTTGAAGGACCACCAGAGCCCATAATGATCCCCGTGCGCTCATTCTTCACATCGGTTTCGGGTAAACCAGAATCGGCAATGGCCTGTTCCATGGCAGCATAGTTCCACGATCCACCATCACCCATGAAGCGGCGGGCGCGGCGATCAACTGTGCTTAAATCATAATTAGGCATGCCATGGATTTGCGACCGAAACCCGAGCCGCTCATAGTCAGCAGCTTTTGAAATGCCAGACTTAGCATCATGCAATGATGCGGTGACTTCGGTAGCATTGTTGCCAATGCAGGATACAATACCAATTCCGGTGATAACAACGCGGCGCATGGGTTTACTCCTTAAGATTCAGTTGGCTGAAACAGGCCGACCTTCATGTCAGTGACTTGATATATGGGAACGCCATCGGCTTTCATCACCCCATCAGCGACTGCTAATTTCAATTTGCGCAAAATCAGGCGCTTCACTTCGACTTCATAAGTTACGCGCTTTACTTTTGGCGTGACCATGCCGGTGAACTTCACTTCGCCCACACCAAGAGCGCGACCGCGGCCGGGCTCACCCAACCAGCCCAAAAAGAACCCTGTCAATTGCCACAGCGCATCTAAGCCTAAGCAACCCGGCATAACGGGGTCACCTTGAAAATGACAAGGGAAAAACCAAAGATCCGGCTTGATATCAAATTCAGCCCTGATTGCGCCCAAACCGTGCGCACCGCCTTTGGCATCAACATGGGTAATGCGGTCAAACATAAGCATAGGCGGCAAAGGCAATTGCGCATTGCCAGGGCCAAAAAGTTCGCCACGACCGCAGGCCAAAAGGTCATCATAGAGAAATTGTGATTTACGCTCAGTCATCGTTTGCCTTACTCGCCCCAGTATTGTTTTTCATGCTTTACACGTAGTTTTTCCCTCGCGAAAGCCTTCTCGCAATCACTTGTCCGTTTGGGGATAAAGCGCATAAATTTCCAAGCATTGAATTGCAGTGTAAACTTGGGCTATAGTTGTTTTAATGAATGAGAATATCGATATCGCTTTGCGTTTACGAAACGTCGGTTTACGGCCAACGCGGCAGCGCTTGGCTTTGGCTGAAATATTGTTTCAAAGTGGCGATCGTCATATCTGTGCTGAAGCTTTGCATGCGGAAGCGGAAGCGGCAGAAGTATCTGTTTCATTGGCAACAGTTTACAACACGCTCAACCAGTTTCGGAACGCTGGTCTCTTACGCGAGGTCGCAATTGAAGGTGATCGCAGTTACTTCGATACAAACACTTCTAATCATTTTCACTTTTATCAGCAGTCTGACGGCAAGCTTTTTGATATTGGATCAAACGATTTAGCAATTACCGGATTACCAGAATTGCCGCCTGATAAAGAGATTGAGCGGATCGATGTGATCGTGCGTTTACGAGATCGTAAAATCTAATTGACTATCTCGCCGGGATAGACACCCCAGAGCATGGACTGCTCAACAAAGCCGTCGAATTCGCCAGTTTCAACTTCGCACCATTGCCCATTGCATTCATAGATTGTGCTCAATACCCCCGGCGCTAAACTTGCGATCTCGCGGGCTTTTGGATTGTCGGCGCTACGCAAGGCGATGGTTTTCTCACCGCGCCATGTGGCCACGAGGCCATTGCGCTTACCACTTAACATGCTTTGGAGAATCCAACCTTCAGCACCTTCGTAATCACGAATTTTGCGCCAGTTTTCAAACTCAGCAGTAATTTCAACCGGCAAACCCTTCCGTTGAAATACCCAAGCAACGGCATGATCGCTTGACGGACCTTTACGAACGTTGACGCGGGCTGCCTTCAGAGAAACAAAGCGAGGCAGTGGCAGACCCGATGGACCGACTTCACTGGCAATGGTGGAGGTGGAGGCAGTGATGTCCCCCGCCGCTAAAGCGGGATCAGTTTTTCTTGAGGCTTCAAATAGAGAATAGAATACGCCACCCGCCACTGACAAACAGACACCAAGAATTGCGATAGATTTTAGATTTTGGCCGGCCATTTTGTATTCCTTGTGGGTTGGCCGAAGTTGATGCCAACCATGATCAGGTTTAGACTTGGTCTAACAAGGTTAAAAATATGTCAATCTGCGTTCATCCAAATCGCTTTGGTCGAATGTTGCATTGCACCAACTATTCAACTAAAGGCCTAGCGGGAATTAACTTTTGGGGTCGTTTTTACCTCACTCAATCAAATTGCGAGGAGTTTCGTATTGACCGATGTTGACACTGTAACGCTGGCCAAGGCCAAACAAAAATTAGCTCAGTTGCCAGATGCCGGGCCGATCAATCCTCAGCAATTAGCAGATGCGATCGTCAAAAAACTAGCGTTTTCAGTCGGCAAAGATCCCGCAACAGCAAAACCACATGATTGGCTTAAGGCCTCAATTTTAGTTGTGCGTGACCATGTTATTGAAAGCTGGCTGGAATCGGTAAGAG
Source organism: Hyphomicrobiales bacterium (assembly GCA_043760745.1). GTDB lineage: Bacteria > Pseudomonadota > Alphaproteobacteria > Rhizobiales > Aestuariivirgaceae > Aestuariivirga. The sequence goes on along the minus strand of JAYUOP010000209.1, from coordinate 37 downwards.
AAAACGCGCAGTCGAAGGATAAACGGGTTTACTATCT
>JAYUOP010000208.1:0-20245 GCA_043760745.1 Hyphomicrobiales bacterium | reverse complement strand
AACCACGCGCCCGCGTTGTTTGTTCTCGTGTTCGATTGAATACCATTTGCCGCCTCCACTTTTGAAGACGTTCATCAAAGTAAATTCCGTCGGTCCCTCACCTGATTTGCTTTCGCAAATCTGTCCTCTCCCGCAAGCGGGCGAGGTGAGTAATTTACTTCTCCCGCGAGCGGGAGAAGGTGGCGTGAAACGCCGGATGAGGGCCTACCCCAGCATCACAACCCGCGTTCCCACTTCCACATTTGCATACAAATGCACGATGTCGACATTCAGCATTCCGATACATCCGGCGGTGGCCTTCTGGCCGATTTCTTTTGGTTTCGCTGAACCATGAATGCGGTTGATTGTGTCTACGTCGCCTTTGAATAAATACAAAGCGCGCGCACCCATTGGGTTATCGAGCCCACCGGGCATTCCATTTTTCCACTTAATGAGAGTTGGCTGCTGTTCTAAATGATACGGTGTTGGTGTCCACGTCGGCCATTCGGCTTTCTTTTTGATGATGACTTCGCCGGTCCAAGCTTTGGCTGATTTTCCCACAGCAACACCATAGCGCATCGCCATGCCACCCGGCAAAACATGATACATAAATCGCTTTTTGCCATCGATCACCAGCGTGCCGACAGGCTCGTTCGTGGCATATTCCATTTCACGGCGCTGGTATTTGAAATTCACATCTTTGGTTTCGGACGTGTTGATTTTAAACGGCTCTTCAGCACGGGCCGAAAGCGCTGCTGCAGGGAAAAGAAAGGCGGCAAGTAAGGCGCGGCGTGAAACAATCATGAGAGATCCCCGATTTGATATTGAGTTGCAATTCTAGCGCCTCACATGCGCCAGATCAACACTGGTAAAAATCCCAAAGCTGCACTAATTATGAACCAAATCAAGGAACTCATTTTTATGGCCATGCTTGCAGTCGACATTGAAAGCTTCATCAAAGAGGCCCTGCCCGATGCGGTGATCGAAATCAAAGATTTGGCTGGCGATGGCGATCATTATGCGGCCACGGTTTCATCTGCCGCTTTCAAAGGAAAATCCCGCGTTCAGCAACATCAAATGGTCTATGCGTCCCTCAAAGGCCGCATGGGCGGCGAACTACACGCACTCGCTTTAACGACAATTATTTTGGAGAACTAAGAATGACTGACATTGCACAATGGATTGATAATGAAGTGAAGACCAATGATGTGGTCCTGTTCATGAAGGGCACACCGGAAGCGCCAGCATGCGGATTTTCGGGGCGCTCGACGCAGATTTTGAACCACATCGACGTACCCTTCAAAGGCATCAATGTTTTGGCCAATGACGATCTGCGCCAAGGGATCAAAGATTACACCAATTGGCCAACTGTTCCGCAGCTCTACGTCAAAGGTGAGTTCATTGGTGGTGCTGATATCATGATGGAAATGTTTCAATCGGGTGAGTTGAAGCAATTGATGGCTGATAAGGCGGTTGGATAAACCCTGATCCTTCTCCGCTTGCGGGGAAGGTGGATCGCGCCTTTTTGCGCGAGACGGATGGGGACTTTGCTTGTGGCTCCCCCTCATCCGGCGTTTCACGCCACCTTCTCCCTCAAGGGGAGAAGTTAAGGAAACAAAATGCTCACACTATTTTACGCCCTTGGCACTTGCTCGATGGCTTCGCATATCGCCCTCGAAGAATCTGGCGTGAGTTTCGAAACGCACCGCTTGAACTTCGCCAACGGTGAACAAACCAAACCCGAATATCTCAAAATCAATCCCAAAGCGCGTGTGCCCGCATTAGTGACTGATAACGGCATCATCACCGAAAATGTTGCCATCCTCGCCTTTATTGCGCAGTCCTATCCAGACGCCAATCTGGCGCCAATCGACCCATTCGCCTTTGCCCAAATGCAATCCATTAATGCGTATCTGTCTTCCACAGTTCACGTGGCCCACGCCCACAGGGGCCGTGGCTACCGATGGAGCGATGATGCGGCAGCTCATGAGTCCATGAAAACCAAAGTACCGCAAAACATGGCCGCATGTTTTACTTTGATTGAAAATGATTATTTTAAAGGTCCATGGGTAATGGGCGATCAGTACACCGTCGCTGATGCTTATCTTTATACGATCGCCCGCTGGCTAGAAGGTGATGGTGTGGACCCAGCCCAATTTCCAAAAGTGCTGGACCATCGCAACCGCATGGCGGCTCGGCCAGCAGTGATCAAAGTTTTGGCGCGCGAAAGTGCTTAAACCACTCACAGCTCTTGTCTTTACGATTTTCATGTGGGGTGGAGCCCCGGTTTTCGTGCGCTCATTTTCGCTGTCCACTGGGCCGTCCGACGCCATGTTCATTCGGCTGTTTTCCGTAGCAATTATGGCGATGGCCTTCCTGCCATTTTGCGGCTGGTACATTGCGCGCAAAGATTGGCCGCGACTTTTGCTGGTGTCTTGGGTTGGTATATTTGGTTATTTCTGGGGCTCAATTTATGGCTTCAATAATTTGAGCGCAGGCTTGGGCGGTATTATTTTTGCTACCCAACCGCTCATCATTGCTGCGATGGCGGCGGTCATTGGAACCGAGCGTTTGACAGCTCCTACCCTGATCGGATTTGTGGTGTCATTCGCAGGCATTATCTTTTTATTCAGCGACGATTTCGCCGCTTTTAGCAATTCCAGCAAAGCGCTCTGGGGGGCCGCCCAAATCTTTTTGTGTTGCGTGGCCTTCGCGGTCAACGTTGTGCTCTCGCCACCCCTTGTGAAAGAATATGGTTCGTTACGCATCACAATCTTGGCGATGATTTTGGCGGCTGTTCCTGCTGTGCCATTCTTCCGAACTGAGATTGTCCAAGTTGTCCAAGACTTTGATCTCTTTGACTGGGGAACATTGATTTACTTAGGCCTGATCGGAACGATTATTGCCGTCGTCACATGGAACTATGCAGTGGGCCTAGTCAAACCCACGACAGCTGGTGCATCACTCTATTTCATTCCGCTCTTGGCAATTATCACAGGCTATATCGTGCTCAATGAACCCATTACTGGGCGCATGATTATCGGCGGTATTGTGGTTCTCGCAGGTGTGGCTATTGCTCAATTTGGTGCGCTAGTTTGGAAACCAGTATTGCAAAAAGTTGACTTGCAGAAATAACTGCAAGAGCTAATCTTGTCTGATGGAAAACACAGCTAAAGCCCTGCCCTGGTATTTCACGCCCGTTGTCGTCCTCGTTGCGGGCTGTCTCGTTGCCATTGTGAACTTTGGCGTGCGCTCTACTTTTGGCCAATTCACATTGCCAATTTCATTAGAGCATGGTTGGCCGCGCGAAACCTATTCGCTCGCCATCGCCATCCAAAATCTGCTCTGGGGCATTGGAACACCAATCGCCGGAGCCCTTGCGGATCGTTATGGTTCAGCGCGCGTGCTTATGGTGGGTGCAGTACTCTATGCCGTTGGCATCGTGATGATGAATTTTGCCAACACGCCAATGTGGCTGCATCTCGGCGGCGGACTGGTTGTGGGTCTTGGCATAGCGATGTCATCGTTCAGTATCGTCATGGCTGCCCTTGGCCGCATTGTGCCACCGGAAAAACGCTCATGGGCATTTGGTTTGGCAACCGCATCTGGCTCGCTCGGCCAATTCATTTTCTCCCCCATCGTTGGCGCGTTGATAGCGGCTTATGACTGGCATGTTGCAATGCTGATTATGGCGGCCTCCACCCTTCTCATCATTCCTTTCGCCATGCCCTTACTCGTGCAAAACACCAGCACATCCAAGGCAAGCGCTGGCGAAACCCAATTGTCTATGAGCGCAGCTGTTACTAAAGCTTTCGGCCATGGCTCTTACATCCTTCTCGTTGCGGGCTTCTTTGTCTGTGGCTTCCAACTCGCATTTATTACTGTGCATCTGCCGCCATACCTCTCCGAACACGGCTTAAGCAAAGAATTTGCTGGCATGGCGATGGCGCTGATCGGCCTGTTCAATGTGTTTGGATCATACAGCGCCGGGATCATCGGTGGTCGCGGCGAAAAGCGCATTCCCCTCAGCGCCATATATCTGCTTCGCGCCATATTCATTTCCGCTTTTGTACTCTTACCCGTCACTGCAACAACGACGCTAATTTTCACCGCCGTTATCGGCTTTCTTTGGCTATCAACAGTTCCGCTCACTATGGGCCTTGTGACTGTTATGTTTGGCACGCGGTATATGGCAACGCTTTACGGCTTTGTATTCTTGAGCCATCAAGTGGGCTCGTTCCTCGGCGTTTGGCTCGGCGGTAAATTATATGATATCTATGGGAGCTATGACATCGTCTGGTGGATGAGTGTAGCCCTCGGCGTGTTTGCGGCTTTAATCAATCTGCCAATCAAAGAGCAACGCGCTGCCAGCTTTGCCGCAGCATGAATTGGCCAGGCCACAAATTTGCAGGCCTCGTTTTCCTGAGTGTCATTGCGGCGTGGGTCGTAATCATGGCCGCACTTATGCGCCAATCCGCTTTGCCAGCTGAAGCCAGCGGCATCATGTTGGCCGTCTTTGAACCATCCACTCCCGCCGATGAAATCTTCGCCAAACTTACAAGAGCCAACGCCAAGCCAATTCGCGAAACCGCTTTCGGATTTATTTGGGTAGTGGCAGGAGATGAAACCGGACTAGCAGGACGGTTAGCCAGCGAAGGTGCAATCGGCGCCTACCGCGATTTACCCATCAGCCCGACGATAGCCGGATGTTTTGCGTATGCGGATGCTAGAATCACCAATTATACAGGATCGTTATGAGCACCATGACTCCTCTTGCTGAACTCAAAGCCACTGTAGCTGTTCCATTTGAACAGGCGCACTCTATGCCAAAATCGGTTTACACGTCGGAAGAATTCGCGGCCCAAGAGGTCGAGCAGATTTTCAAAAAAACATGGTTCTGCGTCGGCCGCGCCAGCACATTGGCCAATCCCGGCGACTATGTCGCCTTTGAATTGGCAGGCCAGCCCCTGATGGTTATTCGTGAAAAAGATGGGCAATTGCGCGCCCAATCCAACGTATGCCTCCACCGGATGTCCACCCTGCTACAAGGGCGAGGACGAACTGCCGCAATCGTTTGCCCTTACCATGGTTGGACCTATAACCTCGATGGCAGCTTGCGCGCCGCCGCCGCCATGACCCACAACGCGGGCTTCAACAAATCTGATTATTGTCTACCCCAAGTGCGCTGCACCGAATGGCTCGGCTGGATTATGGTAACCCTTAATCCAGATGTCGCTCCAGTGGAGGTTGAGCTCGGCGACGTTGAAGCCCTGATCGACGATTATGACATGACAAACTACGCCGAAAATTTTCAAGAGCGCTTCACATGGAACACAAACTGGAAAGTTCTCGCTGAAAACTTCATGGAAAGTTATCACTTACCAGTCTGCCATGCGAAAACCATTGGTGGCTTATCAGCACTTGATGAAATGGTCTGCCCGCCGGGCAAACCAAGTTTTAATCATCACACAATTCTCAAAGATGACACGCTAAAAATCGGCCTAGCACATCCCAAAAATACGCGCATGGTTGGCGAGCGTCGCCGTACCACGTTTTTGCTCTCCGTTTACCCAAGCCTGATGATCACTTTGACGCCCGGCTACTTCTGGTACCTTTCGCTTCATCCGCGCGGCGCTTCACAAGTTGATGTCATTTTTGGTGGTGGCATGTCTGCTGATTTTGCGAACGACCCTGATGCTCAAAGTCATTTTACGCAACTCAAAACTTTACTTGATGAAGTGAACATCGAAGACAAAGGCTGCACCGAACGCGTTTATCGCGGCTTATGTTCTGACCTTGCAAAACCGGGTCATTTGAGTCACCTCGAACGCCCCAACTTCGAGTTCGCAACCTACATCGCGTCAATGTTTCCTTGATTGTCAATAATGCGGTGGCTTTTCATTTCCTGCTGGCGCTTGATCCATTTGCTCAATTTCTTCGCTAAGCCGCCCGATCAGCCGTTCCAGCCCTTCAATTTTCTTCCATTGTGCGGTGATCATATCACCAAGATCGCCAATGGATTTATCTTGATGCGCCACCCGCACTTCAAGCACTTCGATCCGCGCCGCCAATTCACTCATGATTTTCTCCCAACAAAAAAGGGCTCGCATTTCTGCAAGCCCTCTGAACTATCATTAAAATCAAACTTAGCGTGAATAGAATTCCACGACGAGGTTTGGTTCCATAACCACTGGATATGGCACATCGGCGCGCGATGGAACGCGGATCAACTTGCAAGTCATGGCCTTATGGTCATGCTCAACATAATCCGGAACATCCCGCTCAGCGAGTTGAACTGCTTCCAAAACAACAGCCATTTCTTTGGCCTTTTCAGTCAATTCAATCGCCTGACCCGGTTTAATGCGGATCGAAGCGATGGTCACCCGTTGACCGTCCACTTTCACATGACCATGGCTGATCAATTGACGCGCCGCAAACATGGTGGGAACAAATTTCGCACGATAAATAATCGCATCCAAACGGCGCTCTAAAAGGCCGATCAGGTTTTCGGAAGTATCACCCTTCAGGCGCGTTGCTTCAACATAGATCTTGTGGAAATGACGTTCAGAAACGTTGGCATAATAACCCTTTAGTTTCTGCTTGGCCTTCAGCTGGGTGCCGAAGTCCGACATTTTGCCCTTGCGGCGCTGACCGTGTTGGCCGGGGCCATATTCACGCTTATTAATCGGGCTCTTTGGGCGGCCCCAAATGTTTTCGCCCATACGACGGTCAATTTTATACTTGGCGCTTAAACGCTTTGTCATTTACGGTCTCCTAAACCATTACAGTTGGAACCTACCCTTCCTTTGCTGGTCTCCCAGCCGACAGGATTTCGTAAAACAAAACCCACGGGCAAGCTAAATCGGGCGCGATTGCCCAATCAGTGAGGCGGTGTCTAGCGAAGGTATTTAGAGAAGTCAAATAGGGAGATGTTCACTCTTCCTCGATTTCAATGGATTCCGCCATGTTGTCGCATTTTGATTTAAACCGCGGTGTGTTGGAACTGTAAGAGCAAGCGCGGCCGGTTTGGTTTGGGCCATCGTAAATCGTAAGCACAAAGCCCGGCGCAATCTTGGTTGATGAGTACTGATTTGCTCGATTGACGTTAATTGGGTATTTGCCAATTTTTGGCATACATCTTTCAGTGCCCGAAAAATCTCGGTCAAAATAAAGGCAAACCAATTTAGCCGATGATTGTGTTCCCGTTGCCGTTGATTTTTTGGCATTACAGTTCTGCATTGCTTCCGCGCGCACTTGGTTTTCCACGTTTGCAGCGCTTTCAGTCGTACCAACGCACCAGTCAAAATGCGCATTGGCATCGAGCGTCCAACGACCATCATTGAAACCGCATTTCTTTTCGACATTAAATTTTGCAGCGGTCAGTGCTAACTCAGTATATGCACTACAGCGCGCCGATACAATCTCATCGTTGCGCTTGTTATCCACTTCTTCTTTGGCATTTTTCACGTTAGTCGCCTCGCACTGCGCCAATTCTGCCCGCCTTATTGCTGTTTCGTTCCAATCCGCCGGATCATCGAAAGAGCCGCGATCCTCACGAGACGACAGGCACCAAGCTAAATGTTGTTCGCCACTAGCCGTCCACCTTTCGCCTTGAAAGCCACAGTTTCCACTAATATTGCGTTGCTTATGCTGAATAGCCTCTAGCGCATAGGTCGTGCATGCTTGAACATCTGCTTGATCAGCAGATTGCGCTGGTGCGGTTACAGTCATTAAAGCCGTCAATAGGGCGCAGCACAGAGACATGCTGTTTTTCCCAAACCAGCGTAAATTTCTAAAAGTAAGGCCTGTCATGTCTATCTCCGAGGTTAAAACTTTGGTCAGATTGATCTCGTGTTAACAGCTTGTGTATCTGGGTCACGTTGTGCAATCATCACCCAAAAGGGTGATGATTAAAAGACAGCTGTGTTTTATCGTGAGGATCTATATTCGTGAATTCCTTAGAGTCTTTATCGGAATTAATTGGCGAAATTTATGATTGTAGCTTTAATCCGGAAAACTGGACGCAAGCCCTGACGCAGGTAAGTTTGGCATTTGGCGCAGCCTATACAGCCATCAGTTTAACCGATCCACGAAACCTTTCATCCACCGGCCGAATGGCAGCGTTTTCGCCATGGGACGCTGCTCGCTTGCGCGAAGTCGGCGATATTTATGGTGTTCAAGGTGTGCCCGGACTTGCTGAAGTTGTTATGGGCGATATTGACGAGCCGCAATCAACTCTTAGTCAAATGAGCGAAGAGGAATTCCACCAAAGCGAATTTTACCTCAACTGGGTAGCGCCTCAAGGTTTGCGCGAAGCTTGCGTCACAAAATTTGTGCAAACCCATGATCGCATGGGAATCATGGCGCAAATCACGCCCAAAAATCGATCAATTATTTCTGCGGAAGATCGCCAATTTATAGCGTTGTTATCGCCCCATATTCGGCGCGCTTGCATGATCAGCGACCTTTTAGATCATCAAAGAATTGCTGTTAGATCGTACCAAACAACGCTAAGCAGTTTGACAATACCGATTATTTTAACAAATAACCTGGGTCAAATAACTTACGCAAATTCTGCTGCGGAAAATCTGATCGCCGACGGAACAATTATTACATCGCTGTCCCGCAAGTTGCGGGTTGTTATGCAACAAGCTGACCATGCATTGATTGAAGCGATTAAAAGGGCCGCGGATGGTGGAAAAACACTTGGCCTTCGCGGTATCGGCATACCTTTGTCATTGCCCGGAAAAACCCCCGCAATTGCTTACGTATTACCATTGGCCGGTGAAGCTGAAAGATCAGTTTTTGGCGCCGCGACTTCAGCAATTTTCATTTCTTTGACAACTGCGATTTCACCGCCACCCGAAGCTGCACTGGTCACCTTATACGATCTGACACCATCAGAAGCGAGGGTGATGTGCCGCTTAGGAAATGGCGTGGAGAACGCGACTATAGCTGTTCAGATGGCAATAAGTATCAATACACTCAAAACCCACGTGCAAAGAATTTATCAAAAAACCAACACCAGAAAGCAAAGCGAAATTGCACTATTGGTTGCTGGGTTGAGCTCGCCTCAGCAACCATAAATTAGCTTCAAGTATGAGCAATTTTTTTATGCACTTTGTCACTCTATTAATTGGGCGAAGGCGAACAAATTTTTCTTGATTTGACGCATTTTTTGCAATTATCGTAAAGAGATTTATTGGGAGTGCAATTTGGAATGTCTTCATATTTAAGACACTGTTCAACGACTTGATAACCCTGTCGGCATCCCAAGGTAGGCTTAAATGTTCCGGTTAAATCTTTCGATTTTAATTTTAGCTGTGCGAACTCTGCCGCAAAACTTTGGTTACCTGCAGAAATAGCAGCAAACGAGATTGTAAGAATTAATGCGAATTTCATTTGGTTGTTTTCCTTTTCTAAATCAGAACAAGTGAAAACTAAAACGACCTTTACTTTGATGCATCACCCCGAAGGGTGACAAAAAGCAATATATTTAAAACCCAAATTTCATACGCAAAAAACATCCCGTAAACCCTAGGGGCGCGCCAAAGCAAATGAGAGAAAGTGGTCAAAAAACCAGTGGCTTACACACGACTGGATTTCCAAATTTGCGTCAGCTTCTCTTGACCCCAAACATCTTCCCGTCTGGTTTCTTAATAAATAAGTTGGCCAATGCATCGGTCACGTTGTCGGTCGTAAACTGTGGTTTCGTGCCTTCGAACTTACAGGAAGCCAATACCTGCTCAACAATGAACTTCGGTTGGAAGTAGGCCAGCGGCGCCTCATTAAAGCGAATACTTTCAATAATAAGTTTGTAAACCTCTTGAGTAAGTTCAAGGCCATTTTTCTTCGCCATAGCAACGAACACTTTGATAAACAATTCTTCGGGCGGCTCCACTGTTTCCAATTTATAGCCAATCCGGCGCTGGAATGCTGGATCCATCAAATCATTAGGATGCATGTTGGTCGAAAAAATTACGATTTCATCAAACGGAATCATGATGCTTTTGCCAGAATGTGTCGTCAGATAATCAACCCGGCTATTCAGCGGCACAATCCAGCGATTGAGAATATCCTCTGGCTTGGCGCGTTGGCGGCCAAAGTCGTCGATCAGAAAAGTGCCGTTTAAGGCTTTCACATGAAGCGGCGCTTCATAAAATTTAGCGATCGGATTATATTTGAGCTCAAGCATTTCGACAGTCAATTCACCACCCGTGATCACCATCGGTCGGTAACACGGAACCCAGCGCAGATCCACGCGGCTTCGGCGTAAATTCGCAGCCCCCGGCTGTTCTGGCATGTCGGCTACTTGTTTGTGGACCGTTGGATCAAAAACTTTCATGATCTCGCCATCGATGTCCACACAGTACGGAACATAAATTACGTTTTGGAAAATGTTGCCTACAATTTCAGCGACCGTTGTTTTGCCATTGCCCGCTGGGCCATAAATCAAAATGGCGTTCCCTGAATTGATGGCTGGTCCTAGTCGGTTTACAAACCGATCTGTCATAACCAGATTGCCAAATGCTTCGTCCAATTGCTCGCGCGTCACATGTTCATTAGTAATGCGTTGGCGCTGAATGCGGTCTTGGTAATCAGACAAAGAAACCGGCGCTGGTCCGAAATATTGCCCGCGCTTTAAAATTTCAACGGCCCAATCGCGCCCTGCCCGCGTCAATGTCAAACGTAGTTCGGCAACCGTACCACCACCGGACGCTGACGCCAGTGCCTCGACCATTTTGCGATCTTTTGCTTCTTGCAGAAGTTGATTGATAATGGAACTCGACAACTTCAAAGCGTCGGCAATCTGCGACGCCGTTTCGAGATTTTCGGAATACATGCCCTTAATGGCAAGCTCTAAAAGCAAAACAAAATCAACACCAGTTTCCGGAACCGAGAGCGGCGCTTGCGGCGCATCCTCTAGAACCTTGTCGATTTGCGCTTTCGTTAAAAGACCGAGGGCAACAATACTATCGCCAAGCCGACCACCATTTTCATTTTGATGGATAATGGCGCGATTAATATCTTCTACAGTAACCAATCCCTTGGCGACTAGAATATTGCCTAACTTCATTTTGCGAACCCCATCTTTTTTGTTCGCAACCTAAACAAGCACGCGAATCATATTGATTGAGCAACTACGCTTAATGAAAAAACGTTAATCCCCAGTTTCTGATCTGCGGGCTGCAATAAATTTGTGAGAAGGGTTCAGCACATCATCCATAACCATACTTGGTTCTTAGAATTTCGGTTGTGATGGCCAATCCGTATTTCCGAAAACTTTGCAAAATGCCAGAAGGCATTCCAAAACCGCTTTCGCTCATCATATCTATTTTGAACCTTTTAGTCTGACCGAAAAAAACACCCTCGTGCTTTTCGATCAGTTGTTTATCCCCTGCCGCACGCTTTACCTCAGCTGAAACGCGATCTTGTTGATGCTCTGCGTCATAATAATACAAATGGTCAACGATACGCGTGGCTGGACCGTAAATTTTTACCAACCGAATCCATAAATCCAAATCCTGCGATGATATCATTTCTTCATCGAACAACCCCGCAGCGATCAGTTTTTTCTTCTCGGTAAAAACCTGATTTCCGGCGGAATTGCGGATGGCCAAATTCTGTAAAGTTATGCGGCGACCGACCTTGGAGTTGGTTATGGATTGGCCATTTTCTAACCGCAAATAATTTGAACTCACAAATGCCAAATCCGAATGATAAGCAGATTTTAACCTTGCAATTCGCGCTGGATGAAAATAGTCGTCATCATCAAGCCCCGTCACGTACTGCCCTTCGGCTAGATTTATCGCAATGTTCCGGCTCACCTGAACGCCCGACTTCGCACCCGTGTCCGACTTGAAAACACACTTTACGCGCGGATCAACTCTTTGCAATGCGCCCAAAAAATCACGCGTTCCATCCGTTGAGCGATCATCAACAATGATAAGCTCCCAATCCAAATATGTCTGCGACAACACCGAGTAAACCGCCCGCCGCAACAAATCGCACCGATTGTAAGTCGGCAAATAGATGGATACTAAATCTTCGTTCATTGAACAACTTGCAGTAAAGAAGTGCCGCTTCTTACTTTCCAACTCGGCAATGAGCAGATGGCCCTCAAACCCCCATCTCGATAAACACATGCCTTGGAAAACCCATGCTGGCGTAGGCGGCGAGTGACTCTGATGCGCTGCCTCTGGCTGAGGTTAAAATTACAGTGCCGTGAACATGGCCTTCTGCGCCGCCCAAGGTAGTTTCCTCAATCACATCGGCTGTGCGGCGCGCAATGGCCGGGGCTGGATCAATGTAAGTGACTGGCCAAGGTTCAACTTTTTTCATGTCTTCAATCAACAAAGGATAATGCGTACAGCCTAAAACCACAACGTCGGTTTTCTTACCTTCGCGGGTTCGGAATACGGGTGCAATTTCGGTACGGAGTTCTTCAAGGTCGACAGCGTGCCCCTTCAATTTATGCTCAGCAATTTCGGCCATACGTTTCGCACCATGCAAGAACACTTTGCAATGAAACGCATAAGTGTGGATCAGCGCGTGGGTATATTCGCGGCTCACCGTTCCAGGCGTTGCCAAGACCCCGATCACACCGGATTTCGTAAGTGCTGCAGCAGGTTTAATCGCCGGGACTGTGCCAATAAATGGAACGCTGAAGGCCTCCCGCAAAGCCGCCAGCGCAATAGTCGATGCCGTGTTGCATGCAATCACGACAGCGTCTGGCTTAGACAAGGCGATTAGCGCGCCCATAACTTTTACAATCCGCGCAATGAGATCAGCCTCTTTCCAAGCGCCATAAGGAAAGCCCGCATTGTCCGCCGCATAAATCAAGATCGCATCTGGTAATTGTTTGGCCACAGCACTGGCCACAGTAAGTCCACCCATGCCGGAATCAAACAACAAGATGCGCGGCTTGGTCATTTTTTATCGCGCTCCACGTGATGGCGTTCATGCGCCCGTGCCAATGAAGATATCATGCCGCGAAGGGCGCGAATTTCTTGCTCAGTCATCTGCGCCCGGCCAAACATATTGCGAATATTCAGCATCATGGTCGGCTTCTTTTTCTCCGATTTAAAAAATCCGGATTGATCAAGTTCTGCTTCGAGATGATCAAAAAACCCGTAAAGCTCGTCCTTGGTGGCAGGGCGCGTGTCCGGCATAATCAAACCGCCGCCACTGCCAATCGCATCAAGCTGCGGGGTTTGTTGGCCCAGTGTTTCCGCCTGATCTTTGAACCATTCATAGCCCATCAGCAAAACCGCCTGCGCAATATTGATAGAAGCAAACGCCGGATTGACCGGTGCTGTCACGATCACATCAGACATGGAGATTTCATCGTTATTGAGGCCCCAGCGCTCACGGCCAAACAGCAAAGCTACCTTTTCGCCTTGACCAATCCGCGCCCGCATTCCTTCGCCTGCTTGCTCTGGTGTGATCACTTCTTTGATCATATCGCGCGGCCGCGCGGTCGTTGCCATCACATAATTTATGTCCATCAAGGCGGAAGCAAGATCATCAAAAATCTTAGCACCCTCAAGAATCCAAAGTGCGCCCGATGACGCATTCACCGCCCGCTCATTGGGCCAGCCATCGCGCGGCGCCACAATGCGGAGCTCATGCAAATTGAAATTGGCCATAGCGCGCGCCGCTGTGCCAATATTCTCGCCCAATTGCGGAGACACCAGCACCACAACGGGTGCCGGTCCCAAAACCTGATTCTGCGTCTTATCTGTTCCAGCCATAAAACTGGAAATAGCCGAGTGTGTAACGAAGCGAAAGCCTTATTGCTCAACTAACTCAACCCGGCGATTTTTTGCCTGACCAATTTCCGTTCGGTTGGAGGCGAGCGGTGCAAGTGGCCCTAATCCTTTTGCCAATAATCGCGCGGGATCAACACCAGCCGCAGTTAACGCCGCCGATACTGCTTTGGCTCTCGCCGTAGATAATTTCACATTATAGTCTAGATCGCCTTTGCTGTCGGTATGCCCCACGACATAAACTTTGATCGCGGGATCATTGGTCAAGTAAGTAACCATCTCAGCCAACTGCGGTGCTGATTCCGGCTTGATTTCTGCTTTATCAAAATCAAAATACAGCCCGTAAATAACAACGCGGCCATCCGCGCCAATCGTCGAGCCAATCTCATCGGCGGTGAGGGTTACAATTTTATCTTCGCGCAACTTTGGTTCGACAACCTCAATTAAAACGCCGACGCGAGATTTCAACGCCTTTGATATGTCGCCCATGCTACCGCCAGCATTTTGCGCCGCAAAAATGGCAAGGTAGGTTTCTTGGCCAGCCGCACCCTTTTTCAATAGCGCATAGCGGGGATCAAGAATCTTTATGAACATCCCTCTCGACAGCGCCACGCGGCGCGTTTCTGCATCGACCGACACGGCCACTTTACTAGCGTCATTTCCCTTATATTTGAGGGCTGTGAAACCAACGCCACACGCCTCATTGGCACATTCGAATACCGGCTCAAACCCTTTGGCTTTGATGGCGTCAAGGTAATTGCTAAACACATCTAGGGATGACCGTTCTTCTGGGGAAACATAGAGGGTGCGTTGAATGCTGCCTTGCAAGGTCACATTTTTTGCAAAAACCTTGCCCCGATTTTCCGTAGGGCCAGCTGGCAAAGCAACCTCATTGAACTTTTGAAATGTTTGACCAACAATTGTTGAGCCTTCATAGCGCCCCGTGTATTCGCTGTCCGCTGCCCCCTTAGCATCAACGGCCATGACCGCAGTATAATCGGCTGGGTCCGCATAAACCGAACCAACAAAAAACAAGCTCACAAAAATCGTAATCAGACGCAAAATCATAGTTCCTCCTTTGCGCCCCCTCCGACGTCAGAATGACTATAGATTTTGAGGTTCGTCAACAAAGGAAAATTACCGCTTCCCGTCCAGCGTCTTTGCATTGCGTAAACTTGGGAACATATAGGCCCAAGCGGCGGCGACGACCATGGTCCCCGCCCCACCAATAGCAACGGCAGCAACCGCACCAATGCCAGCCGCCACAAATCCAGCGCGAAATTCGCCGAGCTCATTGGATGCACCAATAAACACACGGTTCACAGCGTTGACCCGACCTCTCACTTCATCTGGCGTCCATAGCTGCATCAATGTTTCACGCACATAAACCGAAACCATATCGCAGGCGCCCATCATTGCCAGCGCAAAAATTGACAGCGGCACATAAGTTGAAAAGCCAAACACTAGCGTGAAAAATCCAAATCCAGCAACAAAGGCAAACAATACAATTCCAGCATTATTCTTGATCCCATAGCGCGCAAGCCATGCCGCCATGGCCAATGCGCCAACCCCGGGAGCCGCCCGCAAAAGTCCCAAACCCCATGGCCCAACTTCTAAAATATCGCGCGCAAAAACTGGCATCAGGGCAACAGCACCACCAAGCAACACGGCAAACAGATCAAGTGAAATTGCGCCAAGAACTACTTTCTCGCTTTTGATAAATTTGAAACCAGCAAACAACGTGTCCATCGTGGATTGCTCCGCTTGGTTTTGCTGCGCCACTTTTCCAATCAAAGCGACGCACACCAAAGCAAAAACCACAAATGCAGTGGCCACACCATAAGCCACCTCGCCCGAAATTCCATAGAGTAAGCCACCAATCACCGGACCCACAATCGTTCCCGTTTGCCAAACCATCGAATTCAGCGAGATGCCGTGGGCAATGGCTAATTTCGGCAACAGATTTGGGGCAAGCGCATCCGCCGCTGGATTAAGAAACGCCCGCGCAAAACCCAAAATCGCAAGAATAACAAACACTGGCCAAATTTCTCGCATACCTGAAAATGTGAAAACCACCAGCCCAAGCGCACAAAACGCTTCAACACCAAGGCATAACCCCATGATAAGCCTGCGATTAAACTTATCTGCAGCAAGCCCCGTGAACAAAACCATAAGCAGCGGCGGCAAAAATTGCACGAGGCCAACGAGACCTAAATGCCAAGGGTTCCGCGTGATATCATAAATCATCCACCCCACCGCCACTGACATAATCTGCACCGCAAACCCCGCCAATCCAACCGATAAGAGATAGTAAACATAGCGCGGATAATGCAGGGCGTTAGCGGAAGGCAAGGCTTCAATGGATTGGGTCATTTACTCTTCCTGCCAGTCTCGAAACCCCATGTCAAAGCCCCGCAACATTTTCGCCCCGCTACCGCCGTTTTCAGGTATTATAACCACACTCATCGCTAATTCTTCAAGGACGGCAAACCTGTGAAAAACATTGTCTTGGCCATTTTATTGTTCGTCGGTTGGTCAATCCCGACATTTGCCGAAGACACGCCTAAACCGCCGTCTCATGATGAACTTGTTGAATGGGCAACCAATGGCAATGTTCCATCAATGGTAGCACTTGGTGATAATTTTCGAACCGCAACCAATGTCGAACGCGATTTTACGAAGTCTTTAGAGTGGTATGAAAAAGCAGCAGCCCAAAATGATATCAATGGCACTTATTGGGCGGCAATGCTGCATCGTGACCTCGCAAAACCTGGTGGCAATGAAAAAGCAATTACCTATTTCAAGCAAACTATTGCGCTCTGTGCTTTACCCGATGCCAATTGCAATCAATGGACAATATGGAAGGAACTAGGGCTTGCTGAAAGAAAAGCAGCACGTTATCAAGATGCCATCACGTCTAATAAACGTGCTCTCGAAATGATTGCTTCTTCAGAAACAACCGATATCATTGCAAATGGAGCGCTGCTTGAAGAGCTTGGAATAATCAGCGACAGCCTTTCCCAATTCGAACAAGCCATTACTTATTTTGACTTGGCTGAACCAATTTATGAACGACTTGCCGGAACAGAAAGTCTCGAAGTTGCAGGCCTATGGTTGGGCAAAGGCAATGCATTAGAAAGTCTCAATCGCTTCGACGAGGCCATCGCGATTGAAAAGAAATCCTTGGCATTGCATGAAAAACTCAATCTCGGCGATAGCTTCCAGGCTGCGGCCCTACTCAACAATATTGGTTGGTCGTTAAAGGGAAAAGGTGATTACCCGCAATCATACGATTACTTTGAGCGTAGTTTGCCCATGCTGACCAAATGGGTCGGACCAACGGCAGACACCATCGCTTATGTTTACACCAACATGGGAATCGTGCGTGAAAAACAAGGGCGGCATAAAGAGGCCATTGGCTTGAATATGCGCGGCTTAGCCATAATGAGCAAGCTTCCCGACATTACCCTCGAACCAAAACGCTGGACGCTCCAATCTCTAGCAAATTCTTACAAAGCCCTTGGAAATCGCAAGAATGCTATTTTGTTTGCGAAAATGGCCGTGAACACGCAGCAAGAAATTCGCGCGCAAAATGTGGGGCTAGCCGAAGATCAGGCAAAATCTCTGACCGAGCAATGGAAACCACTTTATACCGATTTAGCTGATTTGCTTATTGATGATGGCAGACCTTCTGAAGCGCAATATGTGCTCAATCTCGTCAAACAGCAGGAACTTATCGAGTTCGTCCGCCGCGATTCTACGGCGAATACCGCTCTTGGCGGCACTGCCCTTTCCAAAGCGGAAACCAGCCAAAACGATCAGTTGACCGCCCTCATGGACCGCCCGATGAAGCTTGCGGCAGAACTGCAGGTCTTGACTGAAAAAGAGCTGGCAGGAACGCTAACCCTTGAAGAAACCAATCAGATCAAGCAATTAAATGCTGAACTTGATTCAAGTTATGAGAATTTTATAACCGAAGTTGACACACTATTAGCTGCCGCTGAAACCCAAGGTGCAGGCGTAGTTGACGATGTGTCCTCGCTCAATCTCTCTTACGCGGCTGACACCCAAGAGCAGCTGAAAGCGTTTGAAAGGCCCACTGTCATCCTCCAAGCTGCAAGCTTTGATAATGGCTTGCATCTCTTTTTGACCACAAAAGACGCTTCAATCCATCGCGAGGTGAAAATCAATCGCGCTGAACTTTCGCGCAAAGTATTTGAAACCATCGCCGCAATCGAATCCCGCGACATCGAAGTCGATGTAAAATTAGCCGAACTTTACGGCTTGCTTGTGAAACCCCTTGAGCAAGACTTAAAAGATTCCAAGGCCGAAACCATCATGTTGAACCTCGGCGGTTTCCTGCGCTATCTGCCATTTGCCGCACTGAAATCCGAGCACGGTTATCTCATCGAAGACTACGCCCTTTCGCTATATACGCCAGCTGCCCAAACCAGATTCGCCGCCGCTTCGCACGATAAATCTTCGTCGGCCGGTTTTGGCGTCACCGCTGCGCATACCGGCTTCAACCCCCTGCCCGGCGTTGCAAAAGAAATGGAAGCGATCTTTGAGGGCAGCGATGCGGTTGGCAAATTATCCGGAGCTGCCAGCCTTGATGCTGCTTTCACCGAAGATGCTCTGCGCGATGCACTCAAGAAAAAACCAAAACTATTACACGTCGCCAGCCATTTCAAATTCGTGCCCGGCAATGAACGCGATAGTTTTTTACTGCTTGGCAATGGCGAGCCCTTATCGCTCGAAAAAATCCGCAAAGGTCGAGGCTTCCGTTTCGGCGGTGTTGATCTCATAACCCTTTCCGCCTGCGAAACCGCAAAAGGTAGCGATGCCGAAGGCGATGAGGTCGAAAGTTTTGGCGCACTCGCGCAAATGAATGGTGCATCCGCTGTGATGGCAACCCTCTGGCCGATCTCCGATGACGCATCCGGCCCTTTCATGGCTGATTTCTATGCCGGCCTCGTTGAAAGCGGCCTCAGTAAGGCAGACGCATTGCGCCGCGCTCAACTCGCCATGGTGCAAGGTATAGAATCCAGCAACGTAAGCCTCATCAACCGCGCCGCCGGATCCGAAAATGGCGAACCCGCGGCCTCCCCCGCCCCACAATTCACGACTCTTCGCCATCCCTACTACTGGGCCCCATTCATAATCATGGGGAATTGGATGTAAGCCAAAGTGTCGATTTGCCCTCGTCATGATCCGCTGCTATAGCGAGCGACACGTATTTCGCATTGCAATTGAGGGCAAATTATTATGACAAAAATTAAGGTCGCAAACCCGGTCGTTGAGCTTGATGGCGATGAAATGACGCGCATTATTTGGGAGTGGCTGAAGCAAAAACTTATCCTGCCTTATCTCGATATTGATCTGCATTATTATGATCTTTCGATTGAAAACCGCGACGCGACTAATGATCAGGTCACCATTGATTCTGCCCATGCGATCAAAAAACACGGCGTTGGCGTGAAATGCGCTACGATTACGCCAGACGAAGCGCGGGTCAAAGAATTTGGCCTGAAGCAAATGTGGAAATCACCAAACGGCACGATCCGCAATATTTTGGGTGGCGTTATTTTCCGCGAACCCATTATTTGCGCCAATGTTCCGCGGCTCGTTCCGGGTTGGACGAAGCCAATCATCATCGGTCGTCATGCTTACGGCGATCAATACCGCGCCACGGATTTTACTTTCCCCGGCAAGGGAACCTTGACGCTAAAGTTCGTTGGCGAAGATGGCACTGTCATTGAGCGCGAAGTTTTTAAAGCACCAGATGCTGGCGTTGCCTTGGCCATGTATAACCTCGATGAATCGATAAAGGAATTCGCACGCGCCAGTTTGAATTATGGTTTGCTGCGGAAATTCCCGGTTTACTTGTCCACCAAGAACACGATTTTGAAAGCCTATGACGGCCGCTTCAAAGATATTTTCCAAGCGATTTTTGACGCCGAATTCAAAACTGATTTTGCTGCCGCTGGTATCACTTATGAGCATCGTTTGATCGATGATATGGTAGCCTCTGCCATGAAATGGACCGGCGGTTATGTTTGGGCCTGTAAGAACTACGATGGCGATGTGCAATCTGATCTCGTAGCGCAAGGCTATGGCTCATTGGGCTTGATGACATCCGTTCTTATGACACCAGATGGCAAGACCGTGGAAGCGGAAGCAGCGCATGGCACAGTAACCCGCCACTACCGCCTCCACCAACAAGGCAAGCAAACCTCAACCAACTCGGCGGCATCGATTTACGCCTGGACCGGTGGCCTGAAGCATCGCGCCAAATTAGACGGCAACGAAGCACTCGCAAAGTTTGCCGATACTTTGGAGCAAGCAACTGTTGCTGCAATTGAGTCAGGCCACATGACCAAAGACTTGGCCGTGCTGGTTGGACCAGAGCAAAGCTGGCTTTCCACCGAAGGCTTCCTCGATGCGGTGAATGCGAAGTTGCAGACTGCACTCGCCTAAAAATAAAAAGGGAGCCAATA
>JAYUOP010000207.1:0-2920 GCA_043760745.1 Hyphomicrobiales bacterium | reverse complement strand
GGGTCATGAAAACACTTTCGGATCTGAAAAAGGAAATTTAATGGCGAATAAAATGTGGGGCGGCAGGTTTAGTTCCGGTCCCGATGCAATCATGGCCGAAATCAATGCTTCCATTGGTTTTGATAAGCGTCTCTTTGCCCAAGATATCCGCGCGTCAAAAGCCCATGCCGCAATGCTCGTCAAACAAAACATCATCACCAAATCTGATGGCGCTGAAATTAGACGGGGCCTTGAACAGGTGCAAGCGGAGATCGAATCTGGCAGCTTCACGTTTTCGACAGCGCTTGAAGACATTCATATGAATGTGGAAAGCCGGCTCAAAGATGTGATCGGGGCGGCCGCTGGTAGACTTCACACCGCGCGTTCGCGCAATGACCAAGCCGTCACTGATTTCCGACTTTACGTCCGCGATGTGATTGATCATTTAGATCAGCAATTGGCAGGTCTGCAACGCGCACTCGCTGACAAGGCGCTGGCGCATGTCGAAACCATCATGCCAGGCTATACGCATTTGCAAGTGGCCCAACCCATTACGTTCGGTCATCACTGTTTGGCCTATGTTGAAATGTTGGCCCGCGACCGCTCCCGATTTAGCGATGCTAGACGGCGTTTGAACGAAAGTCCCTTGGGGGCCGCAGCCTTGGCAGGAACCTCATTTCCGATTGACCGCGCTATGACGGCAAAGGCTCTGGGCTTTGATCGCCCCACCCGCAATTCGCTCGACAGTGTTGGCGACCGCGATTTTGTATTAGAAACTTTAAGTGCCTGCGCCATTACAGCGATGCATCTTTCAAGGCTAGCCGAAGAAATTGTCATTTGGTCAACCACGCAATTTCGCTTTGTAAAACTGTCGGATAAATTTACCACCGGCTCTTCCATCATGCCGCAAAAACGAAATCCTGATGCAGCAGAATTGGTTCGCGCCAAACCGGGCCGCATCTTGGGCGCTTTCACCGCATTGCTTGTCGTTATGAAGGGTTTGCCGCTGACCTATTCCAAAGACATGCAAGAAGACAAAGAACCAGCCTTTGATGCTTTCGATAATATGTCACTTGCCATTGCGGCTACCGCCGGAATGATTGTTGACCTGACGCCAAACCCGGTTGAAATGCGGAAAGCCGCAGCCTCAGGTTTTTCGACAGCGACTGATTTGGCTGACTGGTTAGTCCGTACACTGAAGATGCCATTTCGCGATGCCCATCATGTGACGGGAAGTCTCGTAGCACTGGCTGAAAAACAGAATATTGATTTGCCAGAATTAAGTCTAGCGGCCATGCAAGTCGTGGAACCCCGAATTACCGCTGATGTCTTTAAAGTTCTAACCGTTGAGTCCTCGGTGAAATCACGGAAAAGTTTTGGCGGCACTGCACCTTCAAATGTAAAACGTGAAGCCAAACGTTGGATTAAAAAACTAAAGGGAAAATCATGAAACGCATTATCGCATTGTTCTTGATCTTAACATCGATTACCGCTTGCGGTGTGCGCGGCAATCCCGAAGCACCTCCAGCTTTCACCGAACAGGCTTCATAAATCCATGCATCATTTTGCCTATCACAACGGTGAACTTCATGCCGAAGACGTGGCATTGTCCGAGATTGCTGCTGAAATCGGTACACCGTTTTATTGCTATTCGACGGCGACGCTGACGCGTCATGTCGAAGTGATGCAGGCCGCCTTCAAAGGCACCGATCATATGATTTGCTATGCCATGAAAGCCAATTCCAATCAGGCGGTTTTGAAAACCATTGCCGACTTAGGGGTTGGCATGGATGTGGTGTCCGAAGGTGAACTTCGCCGCGCTTTGGCGGTCGGCGTTCCGGCGCGCAAAATTGTTTTTTCTGGGGTTGGCAAAACCGCGCGCGAAATGGCGTTTGCGCTGAAAGAAGGTATCGGTTGTTTCAATGTGGAGTCTGAGCCAGAGTTGGAATTGCTCTCTAGTATTTGCCAGCGCGTAGGCCAGCGCGCCAATGTGTCGATCAGGGTAAATCCAGATGTGGACGCGAAAACTCACGCCAAAATAACCACCGGAAAATCTGATAATAAATTTGGGGTTTCTTATCTCAAAGCGTCTGAAGTCTATGCCCGCGCGGCAGCCCTTCCCGGCATTGAAGTCGTTGGCATTGATATGCATATCGGCAGCCAGATCACGGAACTTGCTCCCTTCGAGCAAGCTTTTAGGCTGATGGCAGAATTAACGACCCGATTGAAAGCTGAAGGCCATAATATTCGCCATTTGGATTTGGGTGGCGGGCTTGGCGTGCCCTACACCGGTACCAACGATGTGCCGCCGCACCCCGATGAATATGCCAGCATGGTGAAACGCACATTGGGCCACCTTGGATTAAAATATGTGATGGAGCCCGGCCGCATGATCGTAGGCAACGCGGGCGTGATGGTATCGCAAGTCATTTACGTCAAAGAAGGCGAAGTCCAAGATTTTGTCATTCAAGATGCGGCCATGAATGATTTGATTAGGCCGACACTTTATGATGCTCACCATGATATTTTGCCGGTGAAGCAACCCACGACTGAGGCTGAAATGACCGCTGATATCGTGGGTCCAGTCTGTGAGTCAGGAGATTATCTCGCCAAGTTGCGGCGCATGCCAAACGTGGAGCAAGGCGATCTTTTAGCCACGATGACGGCAGGCGCTTATGGTGCAGTTCAATCTGGCACTTACAATACCAGGCTTTTGATTCCTGAAGTCTTAGTCAAAGGTAATCGTTGGTCTATAATTCGCCCGCGGCAAAGTTACGAGGAGTTGTTAGGTCTCGATCAACTCGCAACTTGGCATAACGAAACTTGAGGTTTTCGGCATAATTTCGCCAATCTGTGCTATTATAAGGCTACGATGATGCAAGATCCTAAAAATGGCCTTGAAAACAAAGTCACCGCCCAGCGCTGGAGCCTGTGGTTCGAG